>NZ_JBIYDV010000023.1:0-94323 GCF_044909215.1 Bacillus sp. RC252
AATCTTTAAAGCACCTACATATAGACTTTCGAAAAAAAGAAACAATCTCGCCTATCATTGACGTTACATGAGCTTAGCTTGATAGCGATGGGGTACCGCCACATGCCCATCAACCTAAGAAATTCTTTTCTCCCCATAACGAAAAAATAATCCCAATTCTTATAAATAGTGGTATTTTTATATTTGAAAAATTTAAGCCCAAGTACAAAAAACTAGGGGATTCATAATGTATAATTTCATACATTCAAATAAAAAGTTATTGCTCAATATATCGAAACGATATATAATTTAGATATAAAGTTGAGGTGACAAAATGCTTGAATATATCATATTAGGTTTGTTACATGAGGAATCGATGAGCGGCTATGACTTGAAGAAGAATATCGATCACTCTATCGGTTTTTTCTACAAGTCCAGTTTTGGTAGTCTATATCCCGCACTTAAAAGGCTCGAGGAAAAAGAATGGGTAAGTGTAAAAAATGTGAAGGGTGATAGTAAAAACAAAAAAAATTATACGATACAGAATGCAGGAAAAGTTGCACTTTTCAAATGGCTTGAGCAGCCTTTACAAACTACTAAAAATGAACACTTAGTAAAAATATTCTTTATTGATTATCTAGAGAAAGACAAACGCTCGAATCTTTTAAAAGAATTTTATTATCATTTAAAAAATCAAAAGTCTAAGCTTCAACAAGTCGAGGAAATTGTTGCAGTACAAACGTCTCAGTCAAGTAATTCTGAAGAATTTTACCATCGTTCTTCACTCCTCGATTATGGCGTTCGTCATTTAGAAATGGAGATAAGCTGGCTAGAATATCTTATGAAAAGAAAAAACAATACATGTAAGTAACATCTTTAGTTAATGGAGGTTCAAATGAAGACAATTTTGTTCGAGAAACGTCCCTTTCTTGAAATGGTGATTTTTGTAGTCGCTATGTTAGTCAGTACTTTTTTTATTCCACAAATAAAAGGATTAGTATTCATACTACCGATTGTATATTTTTTAATAGAGAGAATGGCTAGAAAAAGGACAAGGGAAAGTATTGGATTTAATCGAAAAAATATCTTGAGCGATTTGAAACATTCTTGGCCACTTGTAATATTGGTTGGCGTGATTTTACAAGTGATTTATTTCCTTTTGTATAAAAATATATTTCCAGAAGTGTTAGATCATGTATTAGAAAGAGCTGATTTCATTGAAGCAATTAATGGGAATTTACTTTTCACTTTATTAATATTAGCTTTAGGAGAAGAAATTACTTTTAGAGGTTTAGTGCAAGGAAGACTTAACTGGCTTATAAAACCTGTTTATTCGATTTTATTATCATCTATCATTTTCACATTGATGCATATATCTATTGGGAATTTTATTGTGGTTTTAATAGATTTAATAACAGTATTCATAGATAGTATGATTTTTGGGGTTATTTTCTATAAAACGAAGAATATCTATATTTCTTGGATAGCTCATGCATCTGCCAATATCGTTGCTGTTTTACTTATGATGACTATTTAAATTAAAAAAATCCATTCTATATTCATTAAGCTGAGATAAATTTGTATTCAAATTACGAAAAAAACGCTATTCTTTTTGTAGAATTATACAGGAAGGATGGCGTTTTTGTATGAATTTATCGATTTTAGATGAACTAGAATTGTTTTCTAAAGAACTACAACGATATATGTCACCGTATGCTTTGGAACAGTTAGCTAAAGAGATAGGATTTGTTCAACGAAAAAGTAAATACCGCGCACAGGATTTTGTGGCTCTATGTGTTTGGTTAAGCCAAAATATAGCAAATACTTCATTGACACAACTATGTAGCTGATTAGAAGTTAACACAGGTATTTCTATGAGCCCAGAAGGACTCAATCAACGCTTTAATTCCCAAGCTGTACAGTTGTTACAACAAATATTAGCCTCTTTACTCCATCAACAATTTTGTTTATCTAGCCAAATTCCAACATCGTATACAAACTATTTTCGTCGGATTCGTGTATTGGATTCTACACATTTTCAGGTTCCAGATAAATTTGCCTCTACATATCAAGGTTCAGGAGGTAGTGGTCAAAGTGCTGGTGTGAAAATTCAATTAGAGTACGATTTACTAAGTGGTCAATTTCTACATGTTCATGTAGGATCGGGAAAACACAATGATAAAACGTATGGATCCACTTGCCTAACGTCTCTTCAACCACACGATGTATGTATACGTGATTTAGGATACTTCGACTTAAAAGATCTACATATTATAAGCGAGTGTGATGCTTATTTTATTTCACGATTAAAGCTCAATACTCGTATATATCAAAAGAATAGGGAACCTGAATACTTTCACAATGGAACGATAAAAAAGCATTCTGAGTACATTCAACTAGATATGGAGCAATTTATTGACCAATTAAAGTCTGGTGAAACATATGAGATTCCTGAGATTTATATCGGAATGTATCAAAAACTTCCTGCAAGACTTATCTTATATAAATTAACTGAAACACAAATGAAACGTAGGCAAAAAGATTTAGCATCTAAAGAACATAAGAAACAAATCACCTATAAAGAACGCAGTAAGCGGCTTAGTGCAATAAACTTTTACATTACGAATATCCCTTCGGAATATCTACCAAAGGAACAAGTATACGATTTTTACTCCTTACGATGGCAAATTGAATTGATATTTAAAACATGGAAATTATTTTTTCGTATTCATCATTGTAATTCTGTAAAATTAGAACGGCTAGAGTGTCATTTATATGGGCAATTAATTAGTATCCTTCTTTGTTCCTCCACTATGTTTCAAATGCGTCACTTACTCCTCGTCAAAAAGAAACGAGAATTAAGTGAATATAAAGCGGTCTATATCATTAAAGATTACTACCTACTTATATATCAATCTCTACAACAAAACACCCAGGAACTATCAAAGACCTTTCTTCGTTTGTTCAATCTCTTGCATAAAAATGGGCGGAAGTCTCATCGATATGAGAAGAAAACAGTCTTTGATATATTGGGTGTCGTGTACAATTATTTCGTTACTCACAATCATGTAGCTTAATTAAAAAAATGAAACCCGTTAGGGTTTATTTGGTATGCAGATTTTTAGAAAGCTGATATCAACTCTTTAGAAAATAGAAAAAATCTAGTTGACGGACTTTTACTTAATCTTAGCTTGATGGCGATGGGGTCCCGCCAACATAACGCGAATTTCGTACGTTAAGGAATTATTAGATGTCTTTTTTTGATATGAACCATCATATGGGTGTTTTTGCCCATCCCCTCGAAAAGGGGGAATAAGAAAAAAGCAAGTTTCTTAAAGGGGCCCCGTCAGGAAAATGCGTATTTACAACGATAAGGAAATTCCAATATTAAAAAATCCAACTTCCCCGTAAATTTATAGAGAAAATTGGATTTTGTATTTCTTCATTAATGCTCTCTTTTCTTGAATAAGGCTGATAGTAAAACCATCTTCAAAAGTCCTATTCAATACGAAAATATATACAAATTAATTAATCCAATGAGAAGGTCGATGTATATGAGAGGGTAATGATGTCTTTACATCACCTTTAGCCGAATTAATCTGCATTTGGGTCAAAAACATACTGGTGGACAGATTTGCGCCACTGAAATTAACATCTCGCAAATCCGCACCAATAAAATTCACTGCCCTTAAGTCCGTATTTCTCATGTCCGCGGCAATCAAATAGGCTCCCCTAAAATCAGTTGCTCTTAAATCTTTTCCCTTAAATTTTTTACCCATCAAATTAGCTCTCGCATGGTTAAAATCTTTAATTTTTCGAAGACTCGGCATTTTATCGATTGTATTTCTTCTGACAAAATCACTTGCTGAAGTAAGCAATTCATTTAGAGAAAATCGATATATCACTAAATCAAGTGACAATAAATTATCTGCGTCCAACTCCGTTAAATCCTGCAATTCCTTTAACTGTTTTCTCAATTTATCAGCTAAATCATCCGGTATATTGTAAGACAGAGCTTCTGCTACGTATGCTATCATCTCATGTATTTGCTCCATGATGGGAAATACTTGAAACATTTTCTTCCCAATCTCAGGGTGTTCTCGCCAACTCTGACCGTTAAAAGTAACTTGAGAAACGACTTGTCCAGCACCCAAACAATCAAATACTGTACAGCCTTTGAATCCTTTTTCCTTCAACTGACTATGAATTTGGCAACTATAATCAGACTGCAAATTCATACAAGGAGTGCCTGCCGATTTGTTAATTGGAAAATCGCTTGATGCTACAATATTAAGTGCTGTACAGCAAAGTCCAAAGCACTTCGTACAATCAGCTGTTAAACTTTCTCTAATGTTTTTGGCTGTTTTATTATTCATTTTCTACCTTCTATCCTTTAGTTAAAAAACTTTTTAATTTATTATATAAGACTTGAATAACCTGGTCCTTTAATGGAGTAAGAAATGGCTATTTGTTCTCTTCCGATAGCTTTCTATATAATGAAGCCCTGGATACATTTATAATTGCGCAAATTTGATTTACAGTCATTCTTCCCTCTTTATATAGTTTTACTGCATAATTCATTCCTGCATGATTTTTATGATATTTCTTTAACTGGCCTTTTAAACTATCCTTCTTTCTTAGCCAGCTCAATCCCTTCACCTTGACGCATACGGATTAGATCTCGCTCTAATTGATTAACACCAGCCATTACTGTAATTAAGAATTGGCTGTATAGATCATCTATTGACAAATATGTCCATGTATCCTTGGGTAGGGTCCCGTCAGGAAAATGCGTATTTACAACGTTAAGCCGATTTTCGTGAAGGGCCCCCTTAAAGGAGAAACTTGCTTTTTTCTAAGGTGGATTCGTATTCTTTGACTCTTCTATAAAATGTATTACTCTTCATTCCTACTCTTTGCATTGCTTCTACTGCAGTAATTTTATGATTTTTCCATTCTTGATAAGCTTCTATAAAATTATCATCAATTTCAACTTTCTTACGCCCAAATTTCACTCCTTTTTGAAGTGCAATTGTAATCCCTTCTTTCTGCCGATCACGTATCCTTTTTCTTTCATCTTCAGCCATATAACTTAATAACTGTAGAATTAAGTCTGAGATAAGGGTTTCAATGCCATTTAAATCTTTATATTTCATTGTATTAAGAAGGGGCATGTCTAACACAACAATATCAATTTCTTTTTTCTTAATTAATTCCTGTCATTCGTCTAAAATCATTTGTTTATTTCTCCCCAACCGATCTAGCGATTGAATATATAAAACATCTCCTTTTCTCAACATACGTTTCATAAGTTGATATTCAGGTCTTTTGAAATCCTTTCCACTAGCTTTTTCTATAAAAATATATTCTTCAGGGATTCCTAGCTCTGTTGCAGTTAAAAGTTGTCTGTCAATAGATTGGTCTTTACTACTTACCCTAATATAGAAAAAATTCCTCAATATAAGTCTCCTTTCCCAGTTCAAATGCTTGGCATACTCTATAATTTTAATCATTATAAGTTATAATAATAATATTATTTTAGCTTCACAAAGTATACAAACAATATGACATATTTCAAAAATAAATATGTTGTATTTATGAAATATTAAAACCTTATCAAACTCAGTGTGTCAAAAAGTATACTTTTTGACACACTATAAGCTATTATAAATATAATACATAAGGAGGTGTAGAAAACAAATAAATATGAATACTCAAAAGCGATTAACTATTTTAACAACAGATGAAATACATCAACTTTATAGTAGACCACTGTTTACAGCTAAAGAGCGTGTGCAATATTTTTCCCTTTCTCAAATGGAAAATGAATTATTATATACATTACGATCAATAAAATCTAAGGTCTATTTTATTCTTCAACTTGGATACTTTAAATCAAAACAATTATTTTTTCAATTTAACTTATCGGAAGTGGAAGAAGATATTCAATATATTCTCAAAGTACATTTTAGCAGTGCTGAATTCTTGGATTTTAGTCCTGTTGATAAAAAAAACTAGAATAAATCAACAACAACTTATTCTTAAACGATTTAATTATCATCTTTGTGACTCACATTCTCGACTAGACTTAAAAGAACAAGCCTGTCGAGCTGCAACTGTAAGTGGTAAACCCATTTTTATTTTTCGTGAGTTAATAAACTACTTAACTAACAAACGTATTGTTAGTCCTGGTTACAGCTTTATGCAAGAGATTGTAGGAAATGCTATTACATATGAACAACAACGACTCATTACTATTATACAAACTCAACTATCTGAGACCGATAAACAGCATTTAAAAGAATTATTATATAATTCTTCTGGGTTATATGAAATTACTCGGATAAAACATGAGCCTAAAGATTTTAGTATGAATGAAATTAAACGTGAAATTGAATGCGGGAAAGATATCCATTCTCTTTTTCAACTGGCCAATATAATTTTGCCTAAACTAAATATCTCTAATGAAAGTATTAAATACTATGCTTCTTTAGTAGAGTATTATTCTGTATATAAGTTAAAACGGTTTAATGAATCCCTTATTTATATGTATTTACTATGCTTTATTTTTCATCGTTATCAAAAAATGAATGATAATTTGATTAATAGTTTTATTTATAAAATGAGAAAATACAACGATGATATACTATCCTTCGCTAAAGACCAAGTATATACCTATTACACAGAAAACCAGAATAACGGTATCGTGTTAAACATACTAAAGAACATTTCACCAATTGCCTGGCAGCATATCAATTTTTATGGACGTTATGAATTTAGTAAATCCCCAACTGTAGTAAATTTAGATGCAATTATTAAGGAAACTGATATTCTAACCAGGTTAGCACAAGAAAATTCATTAAAAGAAAAACCTTAAACAAAACAGCAATCTTCCTTTTTAAGAAAGATTGCTTTCTTATTCCCCCTTTTCGAGGGGATGGGCAAAAACACCCACGTTGTAATTCGATTGTGTAGTTCCATGTACCACCGCTATGAAGGTTGATTTGTGTAAAATCTACTGTCGTAGCTCCAGAACCATAATAGTTGTTATCTGTAAAACCACTAACCCCTGATGTATAACCGTTGTAACCACCGTAAATATAACCTGCCATAATAAAACAGCCTCCTCAAATTATTAAAGTTTTTTTTGACTCGATGCTCTTATTTCTTTTTGTTGCTGGAGCATCTTCCTCCGGAGCCTCACTCAGATCATATTGATCTGCTGTTGGAGTAGAACCCCCATCAGCCTCGACAAGCTTGTCTCTTAGAGGTACAGACCGCAAATCAGAAAAAACAAGTTAAGCAAACTTCAACATAAAATAATGTGAACCTTGTTCCGCTAAGAGTATTTGGATGCAACACAATATCATTTGTGTTACATTACAGGAAGAAAATCTATTAAAATTGGCCACTAATGCTACGCGATTTACTGAAAACAATCCATTTTTATATGCAACATAATTAAAATGAATCGAAAACTCTTAGTGTAGTTGTTTTCCAAAATGTGGGGATACCCCTATTTAATCAAGTTATCTAGTAAATTAGCTCCTTACCTTATTAAGTGAAACGAAAGTAGAATAAATAAAACATTTAGGAAATTTTTTTAAATAATAGTTTTAATAGATAACTGATGTACTTCTTCTATAAACTATAAAAGGGGGGTCTTCCACATCACTATCAAACTAAGACTTAGGAAATTTTCAGGGGAGTGGTGTAGATTATTTAAGAATTTACATACATCATAAATCCTAATGGGGTTTGTTTTTTTCAATTAAGCCGCTCGATCTTTAGAAATGGTACAATTGTAATTGACACCTAATATATCAAAGACTGTTTTTTCTCTTATTGATGAAATCAAATTGGTTGAAAGCGCAGGTTACCTATTAGAAAAGGAAAAAAGGATCATATAAGGAATTGTTGTACTGCACTGATAAATTATACCTGTTTTTAAAAAGAACATAGAATTTATGCTTAAATTATTAAAGAGCGCAAATGTCGAGCTGCTCTATAAAAGTTATATTGCAAATGGCTCTTCATAGTAAAGGAGGATTAATAAATGAGAAAAATAACGAAAGTATCATTGATTTTAATTTTTTGTATAGCGATCGGTGTTTTAACAGGTTTTAAAGTTGGGGATTACCTCGGGAATCACAAAGAGGAGGAAATGATCAACTCGGTTAAAGGGGAAAAAGTCGAAGTGGCAGTGGAAGCTGAAAAACGCATAAATGATACAATGCTCAAAATGACTAATCAAAAGGTGTTATCCGATAAGAAAGAGGGCTTTATCAAAATGAGTGCCGAGAATATTCAAGAAGTAAAAGAGGCAATCACTAAAAGCACTCCAATGTATGTAAAGCATTTAGGAGAGTATCGTATGATCATCGATCGATGGGAACACGGGGATTTTTCTCAAATAGTTAAAGAGCATAATATGTTGAGTAAGTGGAAAGATGGGAACGACGGTAAAGCATATAAAGAGGCTACGCCAGAGCAAGAAAAGGAGTATCTCTTGAAACAAGCAAAAGCTGAATTAAATAAATAATCTACAACAAACAAAGGGTGAAAAAATCGCTCTTTGTTTGTTTTTAGTGTTTATAGGTGAAATGTTGCAAATTTCATTTTCGTTTGAACTTTATTTAAAATATAAGCTGTCCATATACCAAATTCTTAGAGATTAAAAGAGGAACATTAGTTGTTCCTCTTTTTATTTTAAACAACAAGAAAGCAGAATAGCCAATGACAAACACAAATAGAGAGATAGGTCGGATTTAATATTTTATATTTATACACATTTATATGTATATTTTATTTGTATAGATTATAAACCAATAAAAATATATACCTTTCTGTAAGAATCCCCCATTCTTCTATATTAACCAATACTTATATTTTTTAAGAATTTATTATTAAATATATATTGATTTAAAGTTTTTTATTCAAAATATCCATTGGAATTTTCAGGTTCCTTAGACCGTTGTTTGTTCTCTTTATAAATTCACATAATTTTCAAGTATAAAAAGCACATCTGTTAATAAAAATAGAAACCTATCTGCGGATAGGTTTCTTGTTTATACTTATCGTATCCTTTGAACAATGAGTCAGTTATTAATTTTCATTATAAGTTTAATGTTTACGAAAATAAAAATACAATCCCGAAAGCCAGTGATATTTTAAACGATTTTAAAGAAAGTAAAGTGTTGTGTGAAGGGAAGTATTTTTTAAATGTACAGGTGGTATCTTACGAACAAAATTCAGTGACTTATTTAGATGCAGATTATCCTGAAAACAATATTCTTTTTGTAGTCGGAAAGGATGGAGAATTTAGAGATATAAGGACATTAAAACGTACCGGATGGCTTAAGTATACCGTAGTTCCATTCCCCTAGTAATTGATGTAATAAAGTAGGTAAGAAGATTTTTATAGCTACAACACCTCTATTTAGTAACACAGTATTTTAAATTTTAGTTGTAGTACAAAGTTTAGTTTTTATGTTTCAATCTAAAAAGATAGTCCGATATTTTTTTAGGAAGGAGTTTGAAATATTACACTTAAAGAAACGGGTGCGTTAGTTCAACAACGAACTCAAAAAGGCCGGTGTAAAATCGGCTTTTTTACTTAACTAAAAAATCAACAGTGTCATTTAACAGAGCCAAATAAAAAAAAGCCTCTATCTTAAATTACTAAGTAATAAAAGATAGAGGCTTTTCTTATCAAGTCCTTACGGACTTAATGGTTCTGGTGCAAAAAATCTCTTAAACCTGGACATACTGATATTACTACTCTACAAAAGGTGTGTGATCAGTATGGAAAAGGAGAATTTGTTCAAATGGAAGCATTATCAGCCTGAACTAATCTTATTAACAGTAAGGTGGTACCTACGGTACAATTTGAGCTTTCGTAACCTGGTGGAAATGATGGAGGAAAGAGGATTATCAATTGCTCACACAACGATTATGCGCTGGGTTCATCAATATGGACCTCAATTAGAAGAGAAAGTACGACATCATCTAAAATCAACCAATGATTCATGGAGAGTCGATGAAACCTATATTAAAGTAAAAGGGCAATGGATGTATTTATATCGTGCCGTTGATTCAAAAGGGAATACCATTGATTTTCATCTAAGTAAATCAAGAGATAAACAAGCCGCCAAGTGCTTTTTCAAGAAAGCCCTGGCTTTTTCGTACGTTTCTAAACCTCGCGTGATAACAGTAGATAAGAACCCTGCCTATCCTGTAGCAATTCAAGCGTTGAAAGAAGAAAAACATATGCCTGAAGGCATCAAGCTAAGACAAGTTAGATATCTCAATAATATAGTGGAACAAGATCATCGTTTTATTAAGAAACATGTGCGTTCTATGTTAGGGTTCAAGTCTTTTGGCACAGCTACATCCATTCTTGCAGGAGTAGAAGCTATGCATATGATTAAAAAAGAACAGATTGATTTACGGGATCAGTCTGTTCAAAATCAGAAAGAATTCATCCATCAATTGTTTGGGCTAACAGCATAAAATACAATTCTGCTCGAAATATATGCGCTATATTCTCTTTTATTTTATCTTTGCACCAGAACCAGAAGATGACCGTCTTTGATATTCTAGGGATTGTGTATAAAACGACGGTGAAGCATAGACAAGCTGCCTAGCGAAAAAATCGCGTTTTAATAGGCTTCTTTAGCATGCCTACTTTTTTATCACTTGCTAGTTTTGAAACAAGGATCATTTCGTACCTAGTAAATTACTTGGTTAGCTTGATGGCGATGGGGGATTGCCAACTAAACGCTAATTTCGTACGCTAAGGAATTTTTAAGTTGAAAAACTTGGTTTTACCATACGTTAACAAAGTACCATAAACGACATTTAATGTTTGTTATGGTACTTTGTTTTTGATAATGAGTTTTGGAACTGGTTTTTGACTGTATTTCTTTCAGTTATATTAGAATTAAATAGAGTTCCTTAAACGATCGTTTTCGGTTCTTATTATACAATCATTGTTACATCGAAACCATAAAAATATAAATATATCCCCCCGATTAAAAGTGCCGCAGCAACGATTAATATTATTACTCCATCCGGACTATTAAGAATTTCTTTTATATGTTTTTTTGCTATTTGCTTAGTTTCTCCACTTGAAAAGAGATAAACAATGGAATGGAGAATTAGTAAGAAAAATGCCGTAATTAACTCTATCATGGCTTATGTACCTCCTAATATATGTACCTTTAATTAAACAATAATTGCCTTATACATTATATCAGCTAGGGTACATGGAAGTATAACAAATTATTTGTATAATTTATTTTATTAATCGATATGTTAAAAAAAGACACTGAATAATTCTTTAACGTACGAAATTCGCGTTATGTTGGAGGGACCCCTACTAGGGGTTCAACCGAGATACATATAATTTTGGGTCATAGGCTGTATTTTATTCCGATTTTCTGATTATTGTGTAACAAAAAGGTATTTTAATAATAATGTTACGAATTATTTTTAATACAGTATTTTGTTACAGCTAGTTGGGGTACGGAAACGATTCAAAGAATAATCCGCCACAACTGAAAATTTTTCCAATTTATGCGGGTTTTTTTCTTATATTTCATCTTGTAGGGGTCACCATATCAAAAAAAGAATTTAGGTGGGAGATTAACTGTTTGTAAGAGCCCGATTCGGGAGGGCTGATTAAAGTTTTATTGTTATCTCTTATAAAGAGTGGGTACAATGATTTTTGCTTATTCCCTCTTTTCGAGGGGATGGGCAAAAACACCCATGTAAAGAGACGTTTTGCCAAATCCGCAGGATTTCAAAATCTTCGTCATGCTTCACGAACCATAAAAGGGATTGAAACGATTCAAGCCATATATAAACAAAGACGAAGTCTTGAATCAGACTCCGTCTTTTCAGTGTACAAAGAACTACAGCAATTAGTAGCGATTGCTTAAAGTCTATTTCCAATCTGTAGACCTCTCTATATTTTTTCTAACTTTGCAACAGAACCACGTAATCTATATACGTCTTAAGAGATGAAAAAAATATATTTTTTTTTATCAAACTTGGAACTTTATCTTGATTACTGTCCAATATATAGTGAAATCAATTTTAAGGAGGGTGCCTGTTTGGCCAGTAATGACAACATAAGCACCTGGATAGACCGTCTGTTATCCGGTGACGAAGAAGCTTTTGAATATATATTTGATTTAACAAATCAGAGAATATATGACACCGTATTTGCTATAGTTAAAAATGGTCATGATACAAATGAAATTGTAAATGAGGTTTACTTTCAACTATGGAAATCTATCTCAAAATATGATCAATCTAGACCTTTTTTATTTTGGTTGAATGGCATTGTCTATAAACAAATTAGTCAATGGCGAAAACAAGTTTGGAAGAGGGTGCGTTTATTTGAAAAACAGCATTCAATGCAGGAGTCTGTTGTAGAAATCCCAGAAAAATTATTACTTGAGAAGGAAACACAAAAGGAATTGTTAACATTGATTCAAGAATTGCCTTTCAAATTTAGAGTTGTGATAGTGTATCGTTTTTATCACGATTATACGTATGAAGAAATTGCAGAATTATTACAAATCCCTATAGGTACGGTAAGATCTAGAATTCATAGAGCGTTAGAAAAAATTAGGAACCAATCTAATATAGAAATAGATGAGGAGGAATATAATTCAAATGTCATTTTCAAATGAATTAAAAAAAGCAATGAAACAAGAAGTTCCTAAAGAAGTAAAAGAACGTGCATATCAATCATTTACGCAAATTCACAAAAGGGAGAACAAAAAGAAATTGAAAAAGAAATTATTAATAACAGGTGTAGCGGCAGCTATCATTATACCAACTAGTACAATGGCACTAAATAAATCTTATTTTACGCAACCTCAATTAAAATTGAATGACATGATTACTGATCAAGTTAGAAAGTATGCAGCAGCGGGAAAATCTATACCTTTGGATCAAAAAATAACAAATCAAGGAATTACGCTTCATTTAAAAGAAATGTTAATCCAAGAGGATAAAATACTTGTTTACTACCGATTTGAACAACAAGATGGATCAATAATTCCGTATGAATTTAATACAAATGGATTGCATATCGTATCCAGTGGCAAAGAAAAGGGTAAGCAAGTGGCAAGGCCAACATATAAAAATGAAAAATTTAATACTGTAAGTGAATTGGATTTTCTTAGTAACAATAATCTAGACAGCTATCAAAAGGATCGTATTGGTAATCCAAATGCACCGGATATAGGTATGTTTTACTTAACTGATGCAAAAGGAAAGGCTTTTGAAACTGCACTGGCTTTTCAGGATAAACCAGAGGGAACAGTAGTTTTTGAAGTACTTCAAGGAGAAAAATTCCCTAATTCTTTAACTATAAACATAAATATTAATAGAGTTGGAAAAACAGAAGGAAATTGGATAACCAAAATTTTAGTTGATGTAGAGCATAAATCCGTACAAAAGACTGATATGGATAAAAATCAGTAGAAATCATAAGACAACATCCGTATCTTATACTTTCAAAAAATTATTCAAGTATAAGGGGTACAATATATTATTTTTATTTATTAAAAAAATCCATATAATTTTCATAATATTTTCTTTAAATAGAGGAAACTCATTCAAAATGGAAGAATGGAGAAATAACTGCTGTTATATTTATGGAAATGTTAGAACTAAAGAAAAACATCTTTTATAAAATTATGAAGGAATATGAAGAAGTAAATAAGGGCTTTTCCTATAAAGCGTACCACCAACACTCTAACGAAACTCTAGCAAACCATCCGAATTTAAAATCTGTACGTATTTTGATTGGTAACGGAGAAACACCAAAACGTTTTAATTATAATTTAACTGGATTTGATAAAGACGGTAAAGAAAAAAGAATTAGAATTCAATACTCAAAAAAACCTTCATAAAGAAGCATTCCTACGCGTCTAGTACTCTGATAAAAAAGTTGAAGAAGATGTATCAGGTTGGGAAGAAGTGAAGCAGGACGAGATTCCTGCGAAAGTGAAAGAAAAACTAGCTGCGAAATAATAAAAATAAATAGGGTTTGGCCTTAACGGTCAAATCCTTTTCTGTTTTCAAAATCTTTTTCTAAAATGACTATGAATCCATGTCTTTTAAATAGAGCTGTTGTTACGCCGTAACCAGTTTGTTTATTTCCACTAATTACATAAGTCTTATCGTTTTTTGCACCAGAACAGATACCCCTACGTTTATCTGCCTCTTTGGTAAGGCATCGAATAATCCTTACCTATACTATCGCGATTTCTGATAACTTACATGTCGAGGTATCGCTCAATATAACAAAAATGTAATGTTAATGAAATGTAATTCCATCGATACTATAAAAGAAATTATATAAAATGAATTACATAAATGAATGGGAGTTAAACAATTTTTATAATGAAAAAGGAGAAGTATTAATGCGAAATATATTAAATGTAGAAAAAATTGAAAAATATTATGGTAATAAAGATAATGTAACAAAGGCTATAGATAATATTAGTTTTAAGGTAGATGAGGGAGAATTTGTTGGGATAATGGGGCCTTCAGGAAGTGGCAAAACTACATTACTTAACTGTATATCAACTATTGATAATGTTACTACGGGAAAAATAATGATAAATAATAGTGACATTACTCGGTTAAAATCAAAGTCACTAGATAAGTTTAGAAAAAATGAATTAGGGTTTATATTTCAGGACTTTAATTTATTAGATACCCTTACTGCTTATGAAAATATTGCCCTAGCGTTAACAATAAAAGGTGAGAAAAGTTCAAAAATTGATGGGAAAATACAAGCAGTTGCAAAATATTTAGACATTGAACAAGTATTAAGCAAATACCCTTATCAAATGTCAGGCGGACAAAAACAAAGGGTTGGTTCGGCAAGAGCTATCGTAACAGATCCATCTTTAGTACTTGCAGATGAACCAACAGGATCGTTAGATTCTAAATCAGCTAGATTATTACTCGAAAGATTTGAAAGTCTAAATAAGGATTTAAAAGCTACAATACTTATGGTTACTCATGATGCATTTACAGCAAGCTATGCTCGTAGAATTCTTTTTATTAAAGATGGAAAAATATTTATCGAGTTGGTAAGAGGGAATGATTCCAGAAAAGAATTCTTTACTAAAATTATCGAAGTTATAACCCTTCTTGGAGGTGACGATAATAATGTACTCTAAGATTGCTATTGGGAATGTAAAGAAAAGTTTTAAAGATTATGCAATATATTTCTTAACACTAACACTGGCTGTTTGTATATTTTATAGCTTTAACTCAATAGAATCACAAAAGGCACTTATGGAAATTAACGCTTCAGATAGAAAGTATGTGCCTACAGTAATGAACGCTATCTCAAATGTTTCAGTATTTGTATCCGTAATATTAGGTGGTTTAATATTGTATGCAAATAATTTCTTAATTAAAAAACGTAAAAAAGAATTAGGAATATACATGACTTTAGGTATGGGAAGAAGAAACATATCCAGAATATTAGTAACAGAGACATTTCTAGTTGGCGTTATATCTTTAGTGAGTGGACTTATAATAGGTATTGGAGTATCGCAGGGGTTATCTACATTTGCATTAAAGCTATTTGACTTGCCCATCAATAAATATAAATTTGCAATTTCAACAGGTGCTATAGGTAAAAGCGTATTATACTTTGGAATCATGTTTTTACTTGTTATGTTATTTAATGTATATGTTGTTTCTAAATACAAAATAATTGATTTGTTAACAGCAGGTAGAAAAAACGAAGATGTAAAATTTAGAAATCCTCTTATCTATGTAATCACATTTATTATGTGTGTAGCATCACTTGGATATGCATATGTGACTGTACTAAAAATCGGATTGAATTTTACTAATCCTATGCTCGTGGTATCAATCATTCTTGGCATATTAGGTACATTGCTGTTTTTCTTTAGTTTATCTGGATTTATATTATATGTTGTAAAGAAGAATAAAAAAGTCTATTTTAAAGGTTTAAATATATTTATCATCAAACAAATAAATAGTAAGGTTAATACAAATTTTATATCCATGTCTGTAATCTGTTTAATGTTATTCCTTACAATGGTGGCTTTATCTACAGGAATCAGCTTTAACAGAATGATGGACGCCACAACGAAAGAAATAACACCATTTGATGCCAGTATTACGTTGGAGAATAAGGATGAAAGTTACACTATAGAAGAAGTATTAAATAAAGCTAATTTTAAAATAAGTAATAACGAAAAATATGTATCTTATAATGTATATCGAACAGGGATGGAAGTGGTGGACTTTGTACCAGAAGGTAAAGATTATAATAACGATATAGATTTCATTAAAGTATCTGATTATAATAAAATTTTAAATCTTAAAGGTGAAAAGGAAATCACTTTAAATAACAATGAAATTTTACTTTTATCAAATGAAAGCCGGTTGGCTAATTCGACAAATGAAAGATTAAAAAATAGCAATAAGGTGAATATTAAAGAAAAAGAATATTTGGTAAAAAACGCTAAAGTTATACAAGAGAATCTTTACACTTATGATGTGCGAACTAATTACTTCACAATCGTTATAAATGATGAGTTTTTATCAGGCTACAAAATTACTGAATCCGTACTTAATGTAAATTATTTAGATGGAAATAGAGAAGAATATAATAAAAAATATGATAACGTTGCACGGGGTTTTTATGACGAAAATGGCCCGAAATTAAATATTAATCGTATAGCAGGCAAATCAAAGGATGAAGTTTGTGCAGGAAGTAAGGGATTGAAAACTATCGTACTGTTTATTGGGATATATATAGGTATTGTATTTTTAATAACGAGTATGGCTGTATTAGCTCTTCAACAATTATCAGAAGCCAGTGATAGCATAGATCGATATAAATCTTTGAAGAGAATTGGTTCAAACGGAACAATGATCGACAAAACGATTTTCATTCAAACTTTCGTATACTTTAGTCTTCCAGTTTTTCTTGCCATAATTCATTCTATAGTTGGAATTTATGTAGTCAATTATTATATTAACACATTTCAACAAACAGACATTATTTTACCAGCATTGATGACGGGCTTAGTATTTCTTGTAGTTTATGTAGTATATTTCTACACGACATATGTCGGTTATAAAAATATTGTAAAAAGTAATACTTGATTTTATAATGCTTATTAGGGCTATTACACTTTGTTTCTCAAGATGTAATAGCCTTATATTCTGTATAGGGAGGGAAAAGTCATGAAAAAAATCATTCTGATTGAAGATGACGAAATCATCAGAGAAGAATTACAACATTTTTTTATAAAGTATGGATATGAAGTAAAGGCTCCCACAGATTTTAATCATATTATCAAACATATAGAAAGTGAGAATGTAGACCTTATATTACTAGACATAAATCTTCCTGTGTTCGATGGCTATTATATATGCAGAGAAATACGTAAAACTTCAGATGTTCCAATCATCATGGTTACAAGCAGAGATAGTGATGTAGATGAACTAATAAGTATGAATTTAGGAGCAGATGATTTTATAACAAAGCCTTATAATACAGAAATACTATTAGCAAGAGTAACAAACATTTTAAGAAGGGCATCTGGAGATTTAAAGACGAATCATATCTTAATTTATAGAGATTTTAATTTAAATCTCTCAAATGCAACAGTTACTTATCAAGACAAGTCTGTAGAGTTAACTAAAAATGAAGTTAAAATACTCTCATGCTTAATAAATAATCGCGGATATATTGTAAAAAGAGATTCACTCATAGAAACCTTATGGAAATCTGATTATTTTGTGGATGATAGCACCTTAACTGTTAATATAAATAGATTAAGAAAAAAGCTTGAAGAGATAGGTATAGAAAATCCAATTGCAACAAGAAGAAGCTTAGGGTATATAATGCCATGAATATAGGTGAATTTATTAAAGATAAAATGGTAGTAATACTATTTAATGTACTGGTATTTATTATACTTGCAGGTATATTGCTGACTGTGAATGTTCAGTTCATTATAATATTCTTTGTCTTTTGTATTTGGTTTTTTCCATTGATTATATATATGGCTATAGAATTTATAAAATGTAAAAATTATTATAATGAGATTAATGGGATATTAGAAAAGTTGGAGAAAAAATACCTACTTCCAGAGGTAGTAAAGGAATCAAACTTTATACATCGGGAAAAGCTTAACGCTATACTGAAAGAAGTAAGTAGAGATATGCATGAAAATGTAAAATATTATAGAGATATGCAATCGGATTATAGGGAATATATAGAAACATGGGTACATGAAATTAAGACGCCGATAGCTTCTACAAAGCTAATAATTGAAAATAATCAAAATGAAGTAACTAATAAAATAGACTCCCAATTGGATCGAATCGAAGGGTTTGTAGAACAGGTGCTGTATTATTCTCGAAGCAATAATGTCGGTAAGGACTATATTATAAAACCAATCAACCTTGATGATGTAGTAAGAACTGTAATTAAAAGAAATTATAGAGATTTTATTCATAAGAGAATAAAATTAGATATACAGGATATTGATGAGATTGTATATAGTGATGGGAAATGGATTGAATTTATTATTAATCAAATAATAGGAAATTCCATAAAGTACTCAAATAACAAAAAATCAATGATACGTATATATTCAATTAAGAAAGCTAACTCAGTAATAGTAACCATAGAGGACAATGGAGTAGGGATAATACCTAAAGATATAAATAGAGTTTTCGAAAAAGGATTTACTGGAGAGAATGGAAGGAGATTTAGCAAAAGTACAGGAATGGGCTTGTATCTATGCGAAAAACTATGTTCAAAATTAGGATTGAAAATTGGCATTGAATCTGAAGTGAATAAAGGAACTAGAGTTACATTAATATTTCCGTTGTCAGGTATGGTAACTTTTGAGTCTTATTTATAAAAGAAATGCTGCCATCTTTCCACGAATTTCGTATGAAACTTATAAACAAATTTAGAACGGTATGAAAAGAGTAGAAATTCTCTTCATACCGTTTGTATTATTTAGCCAATGAACATATTGATATATTTAATTAAAGACTATGCTCTTTATCCATTTCATACAATATAAAAAAACACCCGCGATTGTTCGAGGGTGTTACTTCGCCTGTTTAAACTTCTACAGTAAAACAGGGTCCGATTATGTTGATACTTTTTATAAATAACATCATTACATTAATCTTTTTTCGGGAGTACAATTCCTTTAAATAATTGAACAGTAATCCAGTAATACATCGAGTAAATTACTATAAAAATAACAAGTGGTAACCAAATGCGAGAGTACGGATCGATTAAAAGAGGACTAAACATGTTCATACCAACTAATATATGAGTAATCCCCACAATTGCTGGGAATAAGAATATGAAGAATAACTCTTTATAAATTGATTTTGTTAATAATTCTCGGCGGACACCAATTTTATGAAGCATTTGATAACGTGTTACATCTTTTGATGCTCCCGACAGAACTTTAAACATTAAGCAGCTTGCCATCATTGCTAAAAATGCAACTCCAACGAAGAAACCCATAAACATTAGTCCGCTGGCAAAATCATGATTCATAATATATATTTGATGCTTACTATCCAATTCTTCCGCTTTCACATTTTTATATTTTGCTATCTGTAATTCATCAAGTTTTTTCCATTTTTTTATGTAGGATCCAAAATCATCTGTTTTCCCCATAAACACAGTACTTTCTTTACCCTTCAACCCATCGTATATGTTTTGATCTACAATTTTTATTTCATAATCAGGATATAAATAATTTGGCTGGATCGTTCTGAAAGCCTGAATCCATTGTTTTGTATCTGTCTCTGCTTTAGCCCGTTTTATTGAAAATGCACCAATGGGAAATTCCTCTGAAACTTTCTCTATTTTCATACCTTGTATGAAAGGGCGATTTTTCTCTACATCTTCTTTAAGATAATAAACATACTTATCATCCACTTTGTAATGATATTCTAGTTTTTCTTGAAATAAGATACCACCCAAAATTGTCTTTTCTTCCGCTGTTGGATTATGAATGACTGAATCGTAAATTTTTATTTGATCTGTAATTTTTAGGATGTTGTTTTTAAATGCCATCCCACAAGCAATTCCACCAGCACCAAGAGCCACTAAGATTGCTACTGTTGCAAGCACATTTGTTAGACCATTAATGCGGAAATTTAATTGTGCAAAAGTAAAAGCATTGAGGCCTTTTTCACTACGTTTTTTATTACTCTTTAACTTGTTTATCATAACTGGGAGAAGTGATCCAAATATAAGGTAAGTACCAACGGTTGCTGAGATTAATCCAACGGCCATTAATCCCAAAATAATTAGCGAATTTGCATATGACATATAAATCAGTGATGCATAACCAATACCTAATAAAAGAATACCAAGGAATGCAATTACAACGGTCATTTTTCCTTTTATGGCAACACGTTCTGTTTGTTCATCTGCATGTACAAGTTGCAGTACAGAAATACGAGATAATTTAATACTATTCATAATTGCCGATAAAACAAATAGTGCAAAGAAGAAGACGCAAGTAATAGCTATAGATGGTAGATAAAATGATTTATAACCTTCGCCAGCAAACTCGAGTTGTTTCATTAATAGCTGACCGATACCTTCTGCAAGTCCTACACCAATTGTAATTCCAATCAAAAGAGATGTGGCACCTAATATGATTGTTTCGATAAACATAAGTAAGGTAACTTTATGCTTTTTTGCTCCTAACATCATATACATACCAAATTCTTTTTGACGAAGAGCTGATAAGAAAGAGTTTGCATATAAAATATAGAAAAATGTGATAACTGCTAACAAAAAGGAACCAATTTTAAATACAGACACGATATCACTAATAGAAGAGTTAGATTCAAGGAACGTTTTATTGGATGCTAGCGTTTGAAACATATAAAAAGTTGAAATAGAGACAATAAGACCAACAAGTAAAACAATGTAATCTTGCAACTTACTTTTTAGGCCTGACATAGAAAGCTTAAATAACATGATTGAACTTCCTTCCTTACGCTTTTTGTGTGCCTAGGTTTGCAAGCACGTCTAAAATTTCTTTATAGAATTCTTCACGGGTACCACCGCGATGAATTTCTTGATATAACTCACCATCTTGAATGAATAAAATACGCTGACAGTAACTTGCGCTGTAAGGATCATGCGTAACCATCATAATGGATACACCTTGCTCTTTATTTAAGCTTGTCATGGCATCAAGTAAACTCGTTGCATTTTTAGAATCTAGAGCTCCAGTTGGCTCGTCCCCTAAAATAATTGCAGGTTCATGCACTAACGCACGTGCTGCTGCGGAACGTTGCTTTTGTCCACCAGATACTTCAGAAGGATACTTTTGAAGTATTGCTGTAATGCCTAACATATCAGCTACTTTTTCTACTTTCTTTCCAATATTACGAGATGAAACACCTTGAAGTGAAAGTGGGAGTGCTATATTTTCATATATAGATAAATTCTCTAATAAGTTAAAGTCTTGGAAAATGAATCCTAATTTTTGCGAACGGAAATCAGAAAGCTCACCTTGTTTCATTTTCGTTATATCCGTACCTGCAATTTGAACAATGCCGCCCGTTGCTGTGTCTAACGTTGAAATTACATTTAATAATGTTGTTTTACCAGAACCAGAAGGCCCCATAATACCAACAAATTCTCCCTCTTGAATTGAGAATGATACACCTTTTAACGCGTGTGATTGATTCTCACCTTTTTTACCGTACAATTTTTGAATGTTTTTTACATTTACAACTGGTTTTATCATATATATCCTCCTACGTTTTTTTTATTTCTATAAAATAAGGGTTATTCATATTTGCTACTAACAAAATAGTCGTGTTGCATCTACCTTTTTCATGAGGGTGTCACGATGTATCCACTTGAAAGCTGTAAATAAAATTTTCTTTTTAATTTCTCCTCACTCCTCATCGCTTTGAATACATACATGATAAACTATGAAAATTAGGAAACACCCTGTAAAATCCTTAAGAATTCTTAAGTTTTTATAAAAAAAGCTTATGGAACCTGTAGTTCCATAAGCATTCTATCTAATTGGATGTTCAACAATAAAGGACATCCAACCATCTTTATATTCTGCATGTATATTACCATGATGAAGTTCAACAATTCTTTTTGAGATAGCAAGGCCCAGACCATTTCCCTGATCATCTTTTCTTGCCTTGTCCCCCCTGAAAAACCTTTCAAACAATTTATTTGGATCGCTAACAGGCGGTTTCTCGACTTTATTTGACACTTTTAAAATTGCTTTGTTATCCATTAATTCAAGACATACGGTTAATTCGGATGGTTTTATGCTGTACTTTATCGCATTCATAAAGAGATTTTCATATACACGTACCATTTTTTCTACATCTATAAAGATAGGTATTGTTTCTTGTGTGATTGATTTTTGAACGATTAAGCTTTCCTTTTCAAATATAGGAATGTATTCTCCAACTATTTGCTCCAACAAACCTGATAAATCAACTTCATTAAGATTTAACTTAGCATCTATGCCTGATAAACGAGTATATTCAAACAGCTCATCAATTAAATATTTCAGTCTCTGTGACTTTGAATAAGTGGTTTCAAGGTATTTCTGTAATTGTGTGTTACTGTTGTATTGCCCTCTTTTTAATAAATCTATATAGCCAATAATAGATGTTAACGGTGTGCGTAAGTCATGAGATACATTGGTGATAAGTTCATTTTTTGTACGTTCTAATCGTCTTTCTTGTTCAAATGTATTTTCCAATTCCTTGGACATATAGTTGATATTTTGAGCAAGTTGGGTCAATTCGTCCTTCCCCTTAATCCCAATGGTCAAACCCAGTTTTCCATTTGCAATATCATTCACATTATCCGAAATGAGCTTCAAATATACTATTTTCTTTCGTACCAATATCAAAAAAATAATTATAAAGTTAAAGATTGCGAACGCGAATAAGAACAACAATACCAAATTGAATTCAAACATACCAAATTCTTCGTGTTTTATAAATAATGGATCTATGACGTATGCCAAAATGAGGATTGTTAAACCAAATGAAATAAAAAAACTAACTGCAATAGCACCAAGAAGTTTTATAATGATCTTATTTCTGAAACTAACATTCTTCATATTTTATACCCATTTCCCCAAACAGTTTTAATATAAATGGGATGTTTAGAATCTTCTTCAATTTTGTCTCTTATTTTTGTAATATGCACCATGACGGTATTATCAGATTTATAAAAAACTTCTTTCCAAACTGATTCATATATTTTTGAAACACTCAGGACAATCCCTTTGTTACGGACAAGTAGTTCGAGAATATCAAACTCTTTTGGAGTTAGCCTTGTTTCTTTTCCCCTTACCCATACTTGACGAGTATCTGTATTCACGGTTAAGTCACCAATTTCTAGAATACTTTTATTATGTTCTATTGACGTATTGTATTTTTTAAACCTTCTTAATTGGGATTTTACCCTAGCGATTAATTCCAATGGGTTAAACGGCTTTGATAAATAATCATCAGCACCAGAGGCCAGTCCCTGAATTTTGTCTATATCCTCAGATTTTGCAGATAGCATAATAATAGGCATATTGCGATCTTCCCTAATCTTCATACAAGCTTCAATACCATCCATATTCGGCATCATAATATCTAAAATAATAAGATCAAATTCCTTTACTTCTAACAATTGTAAAGCTTCCAAAGCATCTTCTGCCTTTTGAGTTTTTAGGCCTTCATTTTCCAGGTATACAGAGATAAGATTTCTAATCTCTTTATCATCATCAACAATAAGAATGTTTGACTCCATTTTATTCCTCCACATGTTTTCTCATATTGAACATTTAAAGACAATTGCAGGTGAGACATGTCTATCGTCTCTTTATTGTAAATCTAACAGCGAAAAACAAGAAACAAGAAACAACATACTGAATATAGTGATACTGTTCACCTTAATATAATGTTCATTATATTAAGGCTAAACATTATCCAATTCATTAGATTTCATCTACTTTTAATTAACTTTCTTTTGAATACACCTGTGCTTGACCCAATTTTGACAATGTTTATTTTCTTCAATTCAGTTCCTTCAATTAATTTGTCTCCAAGAAATCTAGAACTTGGAAGGACTGGAACGACTAGTTTTTTGTTCATTATATACAGAAATAAGAAAGCGAATCGTATTCATAATTAATCACACCGTATGTTTGCATTCATAATCATACTCTAGAGTCCAAACCTTAAGAAATAGGGGCAAAAGTTCTTAAGAATTCTTAAGCTTTATGCAGCAGGTTGTCATCAGTATAAATGTTCGTTCTTAAATATTGACTATTACTTTCTCGATGTAATGATAGTTATTAAAAACAACTTTAATATAGTAAAGTATTTAATATAACTTTCAATAATCCAAGAGTAAGGTCATACGTCATTAAATAGGTATTATACTATAAGAATCTAGAGTGATTTATAAAAAAAGGTTCTGGTGCAAAAACTTAAGGACAATTGCAATGAATCTATAAATCTTGGACATACTGTTACTATTACTTTAGAAAGTGTGCGTGATTGGTATGGAAAAGGAAAATGTATTCAAATGGAAGCATTATCAGCCTGATATTATTTTGTTAACGGTAAGATGGTACCTACGGTACAATCTCAGTTTTCGTGATTTGGTGGAAATGTTAGAAGAACGGGGTTTATCCATTTCTCATACAACGATTATGCGTTGGGTTCATCAGTATGGTCCTGAATTGGACAAACGAATCCGTCGTCACCTCAAACAAACAAATGATTCTTGGAGAGTCGATGAAACATATATCAAAGTAAAAGGTCAATGGATGTATCTGTATCGTGCTGTTGATTCGAAAGGAAACACAATTGATTTTTTCCTAAACAAAATAAGAGACCAGAAGGCAGCAAAGCGCTTTTTCAAGAAAGCTTTGCGGTCTTTTCATGTTTCAAAGCCACGTGTTATAACTGTCGATAAGAACCCAGCTTATCCTATAGCAATTGAACAGTTAAAAAAAGAAAAAAGTATACCTGATGGTATGCAACTTAGACAACAAAAGTACTCGAATAACATAGTAGAACAAGATCATCGCTTTATAAAGAAGCGAATCCGTTCCATGCTAGGGTTCAAATGTTTTGACACAGCTACATCCATTCTTTCTGGAATAGAAGCCATGCATATGATTAAAAAAGAACAGCTTAATTTACGGGACCAGTCTGTCCAAAATCAGAAAGAATTCATCCATCAATTGTTTGGACTTTCAGCATAAGATACGATTTCGTTAGGAATATATGCGCTTTATTCTCATTTGTTTTATTTTTGCACCAGAACCTTTTGGAGAACTTAGGACTTTTGTTATAAAAATATTATTATTTATAGATATTTACTATAAACTCTGTATATTTTCTATGAATTTTCTCATAGTAAGCGACAAAGCCATATCCTTATTTCTAACAAATGTTGTTTCAATTTTCCCGTATTGTTCAGGTATTTCATGCCAATAAATATTGGGAATGTTTGAGAAAAAAGTTAGAGCTGTAACTGGAAGAACCGTAATGCCTAGACCAAGTGATACGCTATGTAAAATCATTTCTAACATATTAAACTCCATAATTTTCTTAAGAAGAATTCCTTCATCTTTCAACCATTTTTCTAAAACAAAACGATAGCCACATCCGGGGCTAAACACTAAAAATGTTTCATTTTTCAAATCTTGTATATCAAATGTAGGACGATTTGAAAATAGAACAAGTGTCTTCGTACTTACCTTATATTGCTCTAAAGAAGAATCTTGAATCGGACTTGTTACAAAAGCACCATCTAGCTTAAATTCTAGGATGTCTAAGATCAGACGTTGACTAACATCAGTTTTTAAAGAGATATCTACATTAGGAAATTGTTTATGATAGCTGGCCAAAATGGTTGGTAAGGGATGAACAGTATCTACAGTTCCAATATTGAGAAGACCTGTGGGATTATTATCATCTGTAAACGTATTTTGTAATTCTTCGAATTCTTTTAACAATTTATTAACTTTCTTAAGAAATATTTGTCCATCACCAGTTAATGTGATACCCCGAGCATGTCGATAAAACAAAACTGTATTTAGCTCTTGTTCTAGTAGTTTAATACGCGCTGTTACATTTGATTGTACATAATTAAGGATTCGTGCTGCTGCGGTAATATTTTGAACTCTTGCTACGGTTTGAAAAATTTTTAAGTCTCGAAAATCCAACGTCCTCTCCACCTTTATATGTTATTGTGATCATTTTGAATGATGTGTTCCATTATTTTTAACAATTTTTCATAATACGATTGATAAGTATAGAATGTACTAAAGATAGATTTTTAACTCTTAACTGTAAAAATAGCTTTAGTACATAGAAACTATGGGGGCCTCAATGTACTAAAGCTCAAATATACTAATACATTTATACTTTAAAGAGCTTAAACTTTAAATAATGATGGCTATTTGTTTTGAATTTTTCTTGAATTACATTATTACTTACGACAATAGCTTAAATCAATTTATAACTTTTATTTCGTATATACAATTTTTTATTTTAGAATAAACAGATTTGCATAAAAAATCAGTCTGTTGAGAACTTTTATAAAAATTCTACTTGTTAAACATTTATTTTTCACATGAATTTACACCCTGAATTTTTTCTTGAAATATACATCTTTATATAATCTTTATATAAAATTTATGTTGTTTTCTGTTGCATATGTTTTTATCTAGTGAGTATGGAAATTTTATTATTGGAAAATTCTCAAATAGTTATTGTAGACATAATGTAAATGCAGGGGGAAATACTTTTGGGTTACGTGATGGGGATTTTTTAAGGATATTAGTTCATTGTATTGAGTATTAAAAGGAGATTAATATGAAGCAATCAAAAACATTACAAAAAAATAAGGTATCTATAAGGTTAAATATACTATTTTTGTGCATTTTTTTATCATTTTCAGCTATTATCATTCGGCTTGGAAAAGTACAAATTGTTGACGGGGAGGGTTATAAGAATGCAGTTGAAAAGCAAGAAAATGCGACGGTTAGTACTACTGTTCCACGTGGTCAAATTTTTGATAGGGAAGGTGAGAAAGTGGTTAATAATACTGCTGTTCGTACCATTTCGTATACAAAGGGGAAAGATATCACTTCTGAAGAAATCTTAAAAATAGCAAAAAAGCTCTCGAAAATACTTGAAATAACAGAAGAAGATATAAATAGGTTGACTGAAACAGACAAAAAAGATTACTGGATGCAGTTAAACAAGGAAAAAATAAAAAAAAGATTACAAAAAAAGATGAAGAAAATCTACGTAAACAAAATATTGAAGGAAAAGAATTTGATAAGAAAATAGATGAATTGAGACGAGGACGCGTCACAGCAGAGGAATTGAATGAATTAAGTCCACAAGACTTAAAGATATTAACTATTAAAGGGAGAATGAATTCAGGTTATAAAATGACACCACAAATTATAAAGAAAAATGTATCTGAGAAAGAATAAGCTACAATTAGTGAAAACTTATCTGAATTTCCAGGAGTTGATGCAACTATTGACTGGGAACGTAATTATGTAAATGGTGAATTATTCCGTTCTGTACTAGGTAATATAACAAGTACTGAAGAGGGGCTTCCAAAAGAAAATTTAGATTACTATTTAGTTCGTGATTACGATCGCAATGATCGTATTGGGAAGAGTTATATCGAGCAACGATATGAAGACGTACTACATGGAACTAAGGCAGAAGTTAAGAATGTTACTGATAGAAAAGGGAATGTTATTCAAACGGAAACGATCTCTAAAGGGAAAAATGGCAATAATTTAATTATGACAATTGATATGAAATTACAGAAGGCGGTAGAAGAAATTCTTGAAAAGCAATTAAAAGCTTATAAGGGGTCAGAGCCTCTTTTAGATCGGGCATTTGTAGTGATGATGAATCCGAATACTGGAGAAGTATTATCTATGGCGGGTAAAAAATTAGGGAAGAAAGATCGGAACATAGAAATAGCTGATTATGCTTTAGGTACGATGACGAGCTCATATGAGCTTGGATCAACTGTAAAAGGTGCCACAGTGTTAACGGGATTTGAAACGAAGGCTATTACACCTGGTACAAACTTTAATGATGCGCCTATGAAGTTTAAAGGGACAAAGGAGAAGAAATCTTGGAAAGATTTTGGGATTGTTGATGATTTAAGAGCCTTACAAGTTTCTTCTAACGTCTATATGTTTAATACGGCATAAACATAGCAGGAATAGATTACGTACCAAATAGCTCATTAGATATAAAGGCAAGTGCATTTGAAAAAATGAGATATTATTTTGGGCAATTCGGATTAGGGGTTCCAACTGGAATTGACCTCCCAAACGAAACATCTGGAATAATGAAAAAAGAAAATTATCAACCAGGTTTCTTGTTAGACTTAGCTATCGGACAGTACGATACGTATACTCCTTTGCAACTTGCACAGTATGTTTCTACTATTGCAAATGGAGGAAATCGATTGAAACCACAAATTTTGAGGGAAATTAGAGAACAAACTACAAAAACTGAAGACATTGGTAAAATTGTGAAATCAATGGAACCAGTTGTATTGAACCATGTAGATATGAAAAAAGAATATATAGATCGAGTAAAGGAAGGGTTTAGACGTGTATTTCAAGAAGGTGACGGAACTGGTGTGAGTACTTTCAAAAACCTTCCTTATAAGCCTGCTGGTAAAACTGGGACAGCACAAACAGTTTATGGCGGTGATGATAATAGTGTTGGTAAGGATCAGGAAGGCAATCGTGTTCGTTGTTATAATTTAACTTTAACAGGGTACGCTCCATATGATAAACCAGAGGTGGCATTTTCTGTTGTTGTCCCATGGATAATTAATGACAAAGGCAATAAAGTTAATTCAATAATTGGTAAAGAGGTTTTAGATGCGTATTTTAATTTAAAAAATAATCAGGAGAAGTATGCAAACTAAAACTATGTAATAAGGATGTAGAACCAAATTGACTTAAGGCAGTAATCTGAATGAATACTGTAGAAAGACATGGAATTGTGAACTATTTTTAAAGTATGAAATAACTTGATAGCGATGGGAGACCGTAGCTATCAAGTTAAAACTTTAAGTCTCCCTAAATGGAAAAGTTGAGTTTTTTATGGCACCGAATTTCATATTTATCGTTTTGGGAAACTTGTTCTGCTAGATTTTCAGGCATAGAGTAGGGCCACTATTTATAATGATTTATTACTTATATAAGACTATTTAGTGTGAATGAAAAATTTATCTATCATTTTTTATGTGTCGTTTATTAAAAGTCTAAATTAGATCAATTAATTGCGATAAAATCCGGTCAAAAATAATGGAATTTTAAGAACAATAAGGTACATTAGTCAATGATTTTAGTTTAAAATCTATTGACTTTGGTGTAAACGGGGGAAGATTGATGAACAACAATAGAATAAATGAGTCAGTTGAAGAAGCTGATAAAAAAAGAGTAAGATTAAGCAAATGTTTTACAAATTGGAAGTTTATTGCAGTGGTTGGTGGTATAATCACACTTCTCATTGGGGGAATGATTTGTTATCAGGCAACTCACTTCAATTCGAATGTTACGATTAACGACAAAAAAGTCAGTGGTCTGAGCGCTGATCAGGCAATACAGAAATTAAAAACATCTGGACTAGCAAACAAAGTCTATGTAGACCAACAACAAATTTTAGATGAAAAAGATACAAAAATGGAACTTGCAGAAAAAGATTTGCCTCAAATTAAGAAACTATTAAAAAGCCAGTGGACACTTTTCCCTTCCTCAAAGGAAAAGAATTATTCATTGTTACCAGAAAAGGCAGAACAATATCGTAGTAAAACGATGAAAAAACTTGTAGAAGAAAAGCTCATCTCTATGAATAAAAAATTAAAAGCGCCTCAAGATGCCATGGCGAAGCTTGAACAAAGCAAAGTTGTTATCTCCAAAAGCGTTGAAGGAAAACAGTATGACATTATGAGTTTACTGAAAGATTACGACAAGCAGAAGCATAAAAGCGAAATTCATTTGAAGTCTGCATACTTACAGCCTATTAAAGAAGACGATCCGATTATCAAAAAAGAGGAGAAAGCACTACAAAATCTTCTTCAGCAGTCCGTTGATTATAAAGTGCAGAATGAAGTTTATCCTTTAAAAGCGAAAGGTTTAATTCAAAATGCCTCTATGTCAAAGGATATGAAAGTTACTATCGATGTGAGCAATATTAAGAACAAGGTTACTGAAATTAACAATGCTAAATCAACATTAAATAAAGATTTTACATTTAAAACTCATTCTGGGGCGGTTATATCAGTAAAAGGACAAGGCTATGGCTGGGCACTGGATGTTGAAAAAGAAACAAAACAAATTCAACAAGGCTTTGAGAAAGGCGAAAAATCACTTTCTACTTCTAATATTCACGGAAATGGTTGGAAGAAGGAAGGGATCGGCTATGAAACAACATCGAATAATGGCATCGGAGACACGTATGTGGAAATTTCAATTGCAGAGCAACAAATTTGGATTTACAAGGATGGAAAATTAGCAGTTACAACAAATGTAGTAACTGGGAAACATAGCACGGGTGAAGATACTTCACCAGGTGTGTGGTACGTTCTTTATAAACGATCACCGTATACACTTAAAGGTAGCGCAGTTGGTAAAGGTGATTATGCAGTTAAAGTAGATTACTGGGTTCCATTCACAAATAGCGGTCAAGGATTCCACGATGCTGGCTGGCGAACAAACTGGGCAAATAATGCCTATTTAACTGGAGGATCGGGAGGATGTGTTAACCTTTCTCCTAGTATTGCAAAAAATGTGTATGATAATTTAAGCACTTATGAACCGGTTATCGTGTACTAGTAAATATCAATCTCGTGTGAGGCGATGTATGTATTAAGAAATTAAATTTATAAAAGAATCAGTGAAATCAATATGGAGGATGGGATGGAACTTTAATTAGCTGGAATACTACGAATCATATAGAAAAAGTTGAACAAGCAAATAATCAACACGAAAATAATGCTGATGTATGGATTTGGTCTAAATTAGACGAGTAAACGTTTCGTTTATGTATGACTTTTGAATCGGTACTTTTGTATTCAATCCAGATATGAAAAGTATACCGTGTGAATTTTAAACATATTAAGCAAACTACATTATTGTAAGTAGGTGAATTTTTTCTTAAAAATTGTAGGAGTTTCCCTTGCATTTTTTCCCTGTTTTTGAATTCATGATGTGTGATGAAATGGTTCAATGCATAATAGTAAATATTGCATATCGATAGCACGATTTTTTACACATACGATTAATACGCGTGTAAGAGTCGTTTTTATATAATATTGATATAAATTTTAATTTTTCTTTATATAAATATGATTTTATATATATATTAAAAAATTAAAATCTACTTAGAAAATAATAAGGAGAGATACTCATGAATAAAATTAGAACGACAACATTCTGTTTATTCACTCTAGTGGTGTTAGGTACAAGTATTGAGATGTCAAATAATGATAGCCTTACAATTACTAATAAACAACGTGCCTTAGCAAATGAAGTGAAACAAAGATTAGAAGTAGAAGAAAAGCGTAATGTATCTGTAGAATCCGCCAATGAAGTGGTAGTTGAAAATGAAAATGTGCCTATAGGACAAGAGAAAGAAATTGCAAGGCCATTGGATGTTCCACTGATTTTACAAAAGCCAGAATTGATGCGTGGTTGTGAAGTAACGAGCCTTGCAATGGTACTACAGTTTTCAGGTGCGCAAGTCGACAAGATGGAGCTTGCTTCAAAAATAAAACATGTAACATTTCAGAGTAATGGTTTGAAGGGAAATATGCATAAAGGGTTTATCGGGAATATGGCTACTTTTGATAAACCTGGATTAGGTGTATATGTGGAACCGATTTTAAAATTGGCAAAGTTATATGTTCCAGAAGAAAAAGTGAAGGATTTAAGCCACAAAGAACCTCAGCAAATCTATGAGGCGATAGAGCAAGGGTTCCCTGTATGGGTATTAACAAATGCTCGTTTTAAACTGTTACCCGATGATCAATTTTATACATGGAGAACATACGAAGGGGAAATGAAAGTGACATATCATCAGCATAGTGTCGTAGTGACAAATTATGATGACCAATATGTATATATTAATGATCCGCTAAAGACAGAGAAACATATAGCGATTAATCGAGATGATTTTGAACAATCATGGGTTCAAATGGGAAGGCAAGCCATGACCATTTCCATATAGATAAGCATAGATCGGATGAGAATTATATGAAAAAAGTGTTGATTATTGAAGATGAAAAAATCATAAGAGAGGCGGTAGCACAATATTTCTCTCATGATGGATATGAAGTAATAACAGCGGAGGATAGCCGAATAGGATTAGAATTATTTACTGCACATGATGATATCAATTTAATCATATTAGATATTATGCTCCCAGTCATGGATGGATGGTCAGTGTGTAGACGTATTCGTAAGAACTCTACTGTTCCTATTATCCTATTAACAGCTCGAAGTGATGAGGATGATACATTACTTGGGTTTGAATTAGGAGCCGATGATTATGTAACAAAACCATTTAAACCAGCTATTTTACTAGCGAGAGCAAAGCGTTTATTCAAAGAGACAACTCAAATTGTACAATTCCAGGACTGCATTGATTTATGTGGTATTTATTTAGATAAATCGGCACGTTCTGTTTCTATAGATGGAAAAAAAGTAGATTTTACACATACAGAGTTTGAAATTTTACTATCGTTAATGCAGCATAAGGAGCAAGTATTGACAAGGGACACGTTAATTACGAACATTTGGGGATATGATTATGTTGGAGATGATAAAACATTAACTGCACATATGCGTAATGTACGTGTGAAGCTAGGCGACAGGGCAAAACATATTACAACTGTTGTTCGAACGGGCTATAAATTCGAGTTAGACAGAAGATGAGAAAGAAAATAGTTTTTCAATTGTTTTTTCTAACGTTTTTATTATGCTGTATGATTATTGCTGTTATATTTTTTGGACAAATGTATGTGATGAATTACTTGTATATAGATAAAGAAAAAGAACATGTTCAGAAGCAATTACAACAGTATAATACATTTTATGAAGCTTATAAACAGGATGAAAATAAACTGCAGAGTAAAGAACTCTCATATGAAAATCAGAAAGGCATTATGATTGCAAGGCTTGATGAAGCAGCAAATATTAAGAAATTACCGTCAGGAGATTATTATATAAAAGCGATAAATAAAAATGATCCAAGTCGAACATCTAAAGTTGTATTTAATAATTTAATTAATGCAAAAAAAGATATGGATCCTAATTTCAGTATTTTAATTACAAGTTTAATTAATAAGACGACCAAAATAGCTATTATGGATACTGCAAGTAAAGGGTCAAATAAAGACATAGTTATTCCTACAACATTAAAAATAAAAGGTTATGATGGAGGGTTTGTCTCGCCTACCTATTATCAAATAGACAAAATCATGATGTCAGGTGTTAAAAATGGGATGAAGATTTTTTCAAAAGAAGAAAGCGAAAAATATTATTTTTTAGAAGGAATTGTAAAAGAAATAAGTTTCCCAGTTTACTTCAATTCAAAAATTGATAACACATTATATAGTAACGAAGTGTTTGCAAATCGTATTTTACAATTTCAATCGGAGTGGATTACCGATAAAGTGAAATTAAACGGAGAAGAATGGGTACAAAACGAGATTAGTATAAATGGAATCAAGTATTTAGAAACCATTAAACCAATATTAAAAGATGGACAAGTGAAAGAATTTATTTATTCATTGTCTTCTCTACAGCCAATTACAAAAGCAACAGATATAATGAGTGATTACTATGTATATATTATTGCATTTGTGCTGGTTCTATCGCTTATTGTGTCTTTCTATTACTCAAGAATCATTACAAAACCATTATTGAAAATTAATGAAGCAACCAAAAAAATCATGGAATTTGAGTTTGAAGACCAGCTTTCTATAAAGTCTAAAAATGAAATTGGGGAGCTATCCTCCAATATTAATCAGCTTTCAGAAAGAATGGAAGGGTATATCAATCAGTTGAAAGAAGATTTAGAAAAAGAAAAGCAATTAGAACAAACAAGAAAAGATTTTATTGCAGGTGTTTCACACGAATTGAAGACACCACTCAGTGTCATGCAAGTATCGGCATCTATGTTGCAAGACGTGTTTGCGCCTGAAATGAACCAATATTATTGGGAAGCGTTAGAAAAAGAAATAGAGAAAATGAATATACTGATTGATGAGATGCTCAATTTGGCTAAATATGAATCAGGAACGTATCAAATACAGATGGAGCAAGTTAGTATAGGGGATTTGATTCAACAGGCTGAAAAAGATCTACACACTCAAATTGATGAAAAGTCACTGCAAATCAAAATGAATATTGATGATGTGCGTGTGAAGGGAAAGGCTAATTTATTGGAACAAGTGATAACGAATCTGTTTACGAATGCAATTCGTTATACAGATTCGAGACGAATGATTGTGATAGAGGTAATAGAAGAAGAACATGGCGTATATATAGGGTTTGAAAATAAAGGATCGCATATTGCAGAAGAAAATATAGAGAAAATATGGGATCAATTTTATAGAGTGGATAAATCAAGAAAACGAGTATGCGGTGGTACTGGCCTAGGTCTTTCGATTGTAAAGAACATATTCGAATTACATGCTGCAGAATACGGTGTAACCAATACGGAGGATGGGGTATTGTTCTACTTCCGTTTAGAAAAGTGGGATACAAAACAGTAACGTGCTTTTAGCTTCAAAAATAGTCTAAATCCTTAAGTTGATGGATGTGGGGTACCGCCACATCGCTATCAAGCTAATAAATAGGTTACCCCCAAAACGAAAAAATATGTTAAATTCCCATAGATAACTATCTTATATTAATTACATAACCTAGTGTGTGATATAATAATATAAAGATATTGTGTTTAAAGGGGGATTCAAATTGGTTAAAAACTTACCTTTACTAATAGTGATTTTAATACTAGGTGTAAGTTCTTCTACATTAAGTACGAACGGATACTTTTCTCCAGTTATAGAATGGTCTTTAATGTTTATAAGTATTATTTTAAACATTACTGCGGTGATAGGTTTATCACTACACGTCCTTGTATATCAACCTATGAAAAGATTTGAAAAAAATTTAAAAGAGACCTTCAAATAAAATAATTATATTTGAGGTAACACCACATCGCCATCGAGCTAAAAAAATGTATCCATAAAAAGAACAAATACGCTATTCTTTCTGTAGAATCATAGGAAAGGATGGCGTTTTTTTTCATTTTAAGGAAATTTAGTTTTGTTATCTTTCCTTAACAACAAACAAGACGCCACCCAGATCACGGCAGCGCCTACAATAATTGCTATTGGTTTAATCATTAACAAATATATCTGGCCCCTTCTTCAACGCATACGAGAAACCCGAAATAAATACAACACTAAAAATAATAATAGAAGACCACATATTAAAATGATATTCTTTACCTGCAACTAAATTATATATGTTATGGACCAAGAAATTAGCACCTATAATAATTCCGCCTAACATTGAACTAATTAAAATGCTCATTAAATAAAACTTGAACTTCTGGAACATTTCCCTTCTACCCCTTTTCTAAAATAAATTTTATTTAGGTTATACCAGAAAATTGTACCATTTATTTTCCATATATTATCAAAACTATGTTTAAATTAAGGTTATTTTAAGGAAGGCATTATCTATTCAAATGTCCATTTCGGGGTTCCACCAATATGCCCATCAAGCTAATGAAACTAGTTGCCCCAAAACAAAAAATGTATATTTTTACCTGGAGATGCCAATTTTCTCGTTTTGGGGGTACTATAAAATTTTAGGTTGATAGCCATGGGGTACTGCCACATGCCCATCAACTTAAGAAAAGAAAAACACCCCTAAAACGAAAAAATGCGCTGACTTCTCAAAGTAACTAACTATAGAGAAAGAAAATTTTCATTTAGGGGGTACTTAAAAACCTTAGCTTGATGGGCATGTATGGTGACCCCTATTAGTTAATTTTGTAAAGTTTGGAATTTTGCTTTAAAAGTCCCATTCCCTGAATACCCACCTGGATTAGCAATATACAGGTTATTTTTATTTGCACCTGAAGGAATCGTTACGATAGAACCATGTTTAACATTCGACCAAATTGTAGGGTCTGTATCACCAGATTTATCACGCATCACTCTGAAGTTAAGTACTGATGCACCAGGACCTTCTATCGATACTTGAACTCTTGTGCCGTCAGCAAGATGCCCTAATGAGAAATTACCACTGGATCTATTCTTTTGACCGGGTTGTGGTCTGTACAAAGAATCAATTTGTGCTTCTAATTTTTCTGTTCGTTGAATCAACTTAAATTTTTGGTTTTGCGCCCCTTGAACCTGTCCCCACACATTAATGTTCGTGCCATTTGCAGTTCCTCCACCAGTTACGTCTAATACCGTCTTACTGGCCTTGTTTTCTAAATACAAGTATCCATTCCCAGCTCGTTTTAATATCCAATAGGCTCCATCATATGTCCCCATAGACGGTGAAGTGTACACGTTGATTGAATCTTGCGTCCAAGTTAATGCTTCATCTATTTTCCATGCACTTTTAAGTTGATATGCTTTTTTATTGGAATCATATACCAAATCCCATTGTCCATTTAGTTCCCTGTTCGTATGCCCCCATAGAACTACATTGTACCTATTATTTGAAAGTGATGTCTGCATAGCCACTTCACTGCTATTGTTTAAAGCAGAGACAATGCTATATTTACCATCAGGTATTCTTACTTCTTCGCCTTCCTGTTCATCTACAGTTAGCGTTTGACTTTTAATTAGTGTTGAACTACCACCATTCTTTACATAAACGTCAATCTTATCACCCGTAAATAGAGCTAAACCTTCAAATCTAAGATCGTGTCCCACATCCGTTTTATCCCAATAACTATAATAAGGACTTCCACTATCGACGTGACCAATATAGGTACCGTTTCGATACACCACATAACTATTACGTAAATATGCATCCCCACCGAATCCAACACGTAAGCCTGAAGATCCTTTTGGTGTTATGTAGCGAACATCTCCACTATTGTGCCTTTCATTCAAGCGAATAACACGATCAATTAAGCCCTTTCCAGGGAAATCAGCTGCAATAATTCCGGTATGACGAATAGGCCACTGTTGGATATATTGAGTCGTTAATAGATTTGTTCCACCATAAAACACCTGACCATAGTATCCACGTGGATAATCGGGCCATTTATCTGTTCTATGTTCCGTAATCATTTTCATACTTTCATTTGTACCACTACCTCGATACCCACTTGCTACAAAATAAGGTGCAGCTCCCATTGAAATAAATCTCCATGCTCCGTTACCACTTAAATAATTTAAATAGATAGACTGTTTGTCGCTTGCATTAGCAGCTTTCAAATGATTTCCTACGGCAGTCCATTTCGCATACATGGCATCTGCGCTATCATCTACATCAAATTGGTCTTGCTTATTTAGAGTATTATAAGGAATACCAAATCTTTTTCCGTCTGTCGGAAAATCTGACATTACTACAATTTTGCCTTTCACTTCATTTAGCGTCGGATTATTGGATGCGCCTTTCCAAAAATAATTACTATAGCTAGCGTTGTTATAATAGTTATCTTCAAAAATTTGCGCCCACGTTTTTGTTGTGCTAGCGTCTGTACATTTTCCAGTACCAGGACCATTACATTCATTTTTCACGCGCATAAATATTGTCTCTCCTGGATTTGTTCTTAAAAATGCAGTGATTTTATCTAAAATATCACTACTAAAAATTGCATTTTGATTAACAGATCCATGATAAGCCTTTAAGAGAGCGTTCGATTCTTTACGTAAACGAATATCCAAATATCGAATACCAGAATTTAATTGTGTGTTTACATCCATTGTTTGCGTTTTAATATAGTCATCTGGATACAGGCCACCACCACCATATCGTGACATGGAATTATGGGTTCCAGGTATAGACAGCTCACTTATTTTAAGAGTGCCTGGCATTTTATTCATCCAGTTTGGATTCGAATACCCAATACTAGAATCATGAGAATATCCTTTATCATTGCTCGCAATTTCGATATCGTTCACCTTTAATTCCATATTACACAACCTTCCTCTACTTATTTTTTTATTCATTTTTCTAATCCTGATGATACTCAATAATTATAGATTAATAACTTTTTATTTAGAATATTTACAATGCAAATAACCATAATATCCATATTGAGAAAATCTTTTCAAATATGAAACTCGAATACAAAATTTAAATAAACTAAGAAGGGGATATCTGTAAAAGTTTATATTTATGAATAGTTTTTATTTTCAAATATCTAGTGATAAAAAGAAACTATGATACCTCTGTAAAATTGTTTCAAAAGATACACCTTTATAAACGTTTATTTTTAATGACCACCTTTAAAGAGCATTGTAATTAAATTTGTATATTTTTTACAAAAACGAGGTATCATTTTTGTTCGTAACATATTATATACATAAAATAAAAAATAGATTCGTGAAAGACTTTTGTAACATTTGTGAAAGAGAAATGAAAGAATTGTTGGATATGATGAAGTCAATCTTACTAGAGGATATGCTCTCAATAATTTTTATTACTAGTAGATGTTCAAAAACATATAGGAAATATGGAGGAAAACAAAAATGAAAAAAGACTTTAAAACGATTAGAATTGGAAGGAAATTAATTCCTGCCACAGCGGCATTAGGTATTCTTTTTTCTTTAGCCCCTGTTGCAGAGAACAAAGCTAGCGCAGGTTTAGCCACGGTGTTGGATGTGACTATTACTTCATTAGGTATAGTGGCTGATGTTTATGAAAAGCTTGGGATATCTGTAGGGGATCCTGACTTATCTAATTACACTGGCCCCTATGCAGAGAATGTATCTTACAGAGCTCCTAACTTTAAATCTGGGGAATTTAATATTTCTGTGCATCATACAAAAGGAGATTCCAATTTCACTAGAACGATTAAAGTACTCTACCCAGATGGAAAAAGTGAGATGAAAGACTTAAAATCGGGGCAACAGCTTAAGATTACAGAACCCGGTACAATTGTAGATTTGAAACCCTTCGCAGAATCTGTATCAGAGCACGATCTTCTTTACATTACACAAGCACAATTGAACGAAGGGAAAACTGGAGTTGCACTTAATCAAGTTACCACCGTATACGTAGAAAAAACATCCGGTGAAAATAAAGTACTTGTTGACGAATTTTATAAGAAGAAATTTGGAGCAGATTCTCTAGATGGTTTTAAAGGGTTAGGGGTGGACCGTTTTTCTTATTTAACAGAAGAACAAAAGAAGGTGGCAACTTTGACTTCACATCCAGTGAACAGAGAAGTTCTTTCTAATTATGTTACGAATAATCCTAAAGCTCAAGCAGATTTTAATGACCGATCAACTAATGTATTTGCTGAGATTACCAATACCCTAGAGACACCTATTACACTACCAGATAGTATACTAAATCACGGTGAACCTTATAAAATTATCCCCTATAAAAAAGGGACCAATAAAGTATTGGTGAAAGCAGGGTCAAAATATCTTTCAGGGAGAGAAGACAATAGAGGGATCCAATATTCAGATTCGTTTGGTGCTGATGAATTGTTTGAACTTGTCTCAGCCCCCGCTTCATATAATAATAAATGGCAGTTTCATTTGGTAAACAAGAATGGAGTACGTCTGGCTGGTAATGCTTATGGTCATAAATTCGGTACAGATTGGAGTTACAAATCTGAAATTAGTTTCACTGCAATAAACAATGATGAAGTTAACAACTGGTTAATCGACTGGTACCCTGGTAAAGAACATGAGAAACAGAAATATGAAGGAGTAAAGTTCGAACATGATAAAAGTGATACCTCTATATGGACAGCATACGATTCCTCTGGAAAATTGATAACGAATAGTTGGGTAAACCGAAGTAACAGCTACTATTATACAGATGCTTCAGGAGTTCTCTTGAAGGGTTGGCAGGAAATTAAGGGCAATACGTATCATTTTAATCCGGCGTCTAACGAGATGGCGTTGCCAAATTCATCTAATGCACAGATTGAGGGTAAGAACTATCACTTCAATGATTCTGGTGTTCTGCAACGATCAGCCTGGAAAGGTGAGCAATATTCTGATGCTTCTGGAGCGTTTGTTAAAGAAGGTCTGCAAGAAATAGAAGGTAAGCTTTACTACTTTAAAGATTTCAGTGTTAATAAAAATCAACTGCGTCTAGATGATCAACATGTCATTCTTCACTTTTCCGACAAAGGCGTACTTGAAAGAGCTACCGATCTGAATGGAAAAGCACTAAGTACTCCAACTACTGTAACTCTTAACGGCAAACAAGTGGCCTTCGAGCTAACAGGTTCTGTAATAAATCCAGGAGTCAGTGTAAAACTTGGTTCCCCCCTATCAATCCAATATTATAGCTTAGAGGATGGAGCTGCCTATTCAGGTTGGAAGGTAATCGATGGGAAAAATTATCATTTCGAAAAAGGCAAACACTCTACTTTCGATGGCCATCAAACCATTGACGGAAAAACTTACTATTTTAATAATGACGGACAAGCTCTGCTGACAGGGTTGCACCAAATAGAAGGTAAGCTTTACTATTATGACAATAAGGGTAAAATGCAAACGGGTTGGCAAGAAATCAATGGTAAATGGTATTATTTCGATGATTCTGGAGCAGCTAAGAAAGGATGGTTCAATGTTGGTGGTGGGTACCATTTCCCTTATTTCGGATACTTTACTTATTATGCCAAAGAAGATGGCTCAATTTATCAAAACGCTACAGTTGAACTTAATGGAAAGACTTATAAATTTGACAGTCATGGACACAAAGGTTATTAATGATCCAAAGATAGTTTATTTTTTATAAATATGATTTTCCAAATGAAATCCCTCAACCTAATTATTTCTGCTGAGTTTATCTTAAAACTTGAGAATACAACTTCACCAGGTATGAATCATCAGCGGAAGTTAGAAAGTATTAAGTAAAGAATGATGCTATATATGTACCTCCTGTCCATATGGATAGGAGGTACATATATAGGCTTTTAAATATAACAAATCTTTCTATACAATTGTTACCTCTATTCCATGCGCCACAAACTAAACACCCCCCCGTAATTATTCTTTTAGGATGGTACATAAACAGAACTTATCTAGTCATACAAGTAGCAAAATGTTAAAATGACCATCTGTATTATAGAATCACTTTTAATAATTTTTAGTGAATATAAGACCAGGGCAATGGATTCTAACCTAGCAGTACTGTCAGTTATAGCAACTGTATATCCAGATTCCATAGATTTATTAGATTAAAGTAAATAAGAGAAACATTTCTTTTGTGATTGGTAAAAAAGAAGAGAGGATTATATATGAAAAAAAGAATTTTAATCGTAGAAGATGAAGAAAACATTCGAGAAGTATGCAAACGGTACCTAGAGAGAGAAGGATATGAAGTATATACAGCTATCAATGGAATGGAAGGCTGGGATGTATTTCATCAATATCAACCAGATTTGATTATTTTAGATTTGATGATGCCCAAAAAAGATGGATGGGAATTATGCGAGGAAATTCGTCAACAATCAAATGTTCCTATTATTATGTTAACTGCTAAGGGAGAGGAAAGAAATCGAATTTTAGGCTTAACAATGGGTGCAGATGATTATGTAACAAAACCATTTTCACCTCGTGAATTAGTATTAAGGGTTCAAATTATATTAAGAAGAGGCAGCCAGGTAACGATACAAGCAAAAGAATATCTATCAGAAGTGATAGAATTTCCAGATTTAAAAATTTATCCAAAGACAAGGTGTGTACTCGTTTGTGAAAATAACGTGGAATTAACTGTGAAAGAATTCGAGGTACTTTATGTCATGGCACAGCATCCAAAACAAGTGTTTTCCCGTTCGCAACTTCTTGAACTTATTTGGGATTTTGAACATGAAGGGGGTACAAACACAGTGACCGTGTTAGTGAGTCGTTTACGTGACAAGCTGGAAAAGCATACGACAAAGAATCGTTGGATTCATACGGTTTGGGGAATAGGATATCGCTTTGAGCCAAATGGAGGAAATGAAACATGAGTTTACGTATTCAATTGTTATTGATGAATTTATTAAGTACCAGTATCTTGGTAATTGCTATATGGTATAGTGAAACGCAAATGTTACTTGAACCAGAACAAACACGGCTATTAACAGTAATTGCGGTTGTCGGACTGATTATTTCAACATTTATTTACTGGTTAATGACACGCCCTATCATGAGGTCCATTCAAAATTTAATTGAACTAACGAAACAATTTAGCGATAGACAATTTGAAACGATGTACATAATTGGAAAAGAACCACGGGAGTTTAAAGAATTAACAACAGCCTTTCAACGGATGGCTAAAAATTTAGAAGAAGGGTTTACTAAGTTAGAAGAAGGGGAAAAGGCACGTAAGGAGCTGATTACGAATATTTCACACGACTTACGAACGCCTATGGCTAGCATACAATTGATGATAGAAGCATTACAAGATAACTTAATTGAAGATCCTGAAACGAGAAAGCAGTACTTAGAGACGACCTTAAAAGAAATAAATCGATTAAGTGGATTGATTAATGACTTATTTGACCTTTCAAAGTTAGAAATTGGACAAGTAGATTTTCATCCAAGTTTTACACATATGGACAAAATTCTTTTAGATGTACTAGAGTCACATTCTTTCTTATTAGCAAACAAACAGATTGATTTACAATTGCAGGTTCCTGATACATTACCTCGACTTTTAATTATGCCGTGTAAAATAGCACGGGTCATCAGTAATTTGTTAGATAATGCGATTCGGTATTCCCCTGTTTCTGGAACAATCGAATTGATTGTAAAGGAAAATAAAAAAAAGCAACAAGTCCAATTCATTTTGCGCGATGAAGGAGAAGGAATTACTCCAAATGACCAATTACGCATATTTGAGCGTTTTTTTAGAACGGATAAATCAAGAAGTTCACAATCTGGTGGATCCGGACTCGGATTAGCCATTGCAAAATCATTGATTGAAATGCATAAAGGAGAAATTGGTGTGAGAAATCGCTTAGATGGCAAACAGGGAAGTGAATTTTGGTTTACTCTTCCCATCACATCAGAAAAAAATAAGACCGCTGAAAGACTTTTGTAATACTTATATTATAGAAATGAAAGACTTCCTTGTTAACATACTACTATACAGTATGTTACAGGAGGTTTTTTATTTTATGAAAAGAAAACATGTATTGATTATAGGAGGTTTTATAATTGTCGGAGGAATTTTATGGTCTTTGTTCCGCCCCGAGAAATTATTTATTGATAAGCAAGTGAATGAAGCATTGCCACAAACAGAAATACAATCAAACGAAACAAAACAACAACAAGAACGAGTAATAAGTGAAGGTCAGTTTCAAAATGGTGTCCATGAAACAACTGGAACAGCAACAATCCATCAATTAGCGAATGGAAAACGTATTTTACGACTTTCCAATTTTTTAACTTCTAACGGGCCAGATGTTCGAGTTGTATTAGTTCCTACGAATCGTTTGAAAGATAATGAAGACGTTAACAACCATCGGTATATTGAATTAGGAAAGTTAAAGGGAAACAAAGGAGACCAAAACTATGAAATTCCTGAAGGGATAGATATAAGTACATATGTTTCGGTTTCTATATGGTGTAAGAGATTTAATGAAAACTTTGGTGCGGCTTATTTTGAAAAGTAAGAAAGAACATAAAAATGTGGGGTGTGTACATGCCCCATTTGGATTGACAAATGGGGGGCAGACCACTGTATGGTGACCTCTATGTAATTAGTTTTTTTTATCCAACTTTTCTTTTGCTTTTTTAGGTATATCTTCAGGTTTTACTTCTTCATATCTATCAATTCCATAATAAGCTTCATCTTTATATTTCCCACCTACTTCAACACGGAGATATGCATTCACCCGTAATTTTTTCATTCCCATATGCATTATACGCTTTCAATGTATCTAAAAAAACATCTATTTGCTTACTGAAGGAGGGAGGCGTATTTACATAATTTTCGTTATAGGATGATAAATGTCACTTTAAAACTTTAAAACTTTAAAACTTTAAAACTTTAAAAACAAGACCTTCAATTTTTTTACAGATAAAATCATCTGCAATGATAGGAAATCGTCAACCTTACAAAAGTGTAATGTAACTTTGGTAGTTATTTTTTTGTAAGCTATTTATAATAACTTTAGTAAGAGGAATTCTCATATATCCTATCTATATAGAGAAAAATAGCTGTATTAAGTTAATAAGGAGATTACATATTATGAATGTTATACATATTACCTTTGGAGATTCTGCATATGGAAATTTAAAGAATGCTTTTCAACAAAGAAATGAGTACAAAAATGAAAAAGTGATTTGTGTTAATGAGGATTTTTCGATAGGTCCTATTTATAAATTAGATTCTATTGAAGGAATGCAAGAAAGAAAACAATGGCTAAAAGAGGTGTTAACAACAGTTGGCCCCACTTCAGACTTAGATTACTTAGATTGGATTGAAACTACGCTTAAACAGAATTCGCAAATTGTAGAAGAGGTTCCAAGTGGGAGTAAAGTAATCTTATGGTATGGCGAAAATGCATCTGATGTCATTGGTGTAAGGTTTGTTTTATCACTGCTTCATGATAAAAATATGCAGGTTGAAGAAGTGAATGTTACAGATTTTAGCCATCATATTGAATTTACAGTGCGTGATTTACAGGACAAAGAAATTCCACATGTACTAAAAAGTTTAGGTGAAATGCCTTCTGAACTGGTTTTAGAAGCCATTCAAACGAAAAAAAAATTGTCTCAAGAACAAGTTCAAAGTTTAATACAAGATTGGAAAAAACACTCCCAAACGAATGGTGTCTTAAGAATATTAGTAAATGGACAACTAATTACTGTATCTGAAGATTATTATGATGTATCCATCTTGGATAATACGTCAAATGAATATCAACGTGCGATCCGTATTGTTGGAAAAGTGATGGGGGAGAATGAACAACGTATAGGTGATACTTATTTAACTTTCCGTGTTCACAAATTAATTCAACAAGAGAAATTAAATTTCCAAGGTAATTTAGTAAAAATAGAAATCCGATTACCATAGATAATTGCATATTTTGAACAAAATGCTATTACTTGTAGAAAATCCCAATTATAGAAATAGCGTTTTTGTTCTAAAAATAACACAATTTCTTTTTTAACGAAAATAATGTTATTCTGTAGATCTTTAAACATTTAGTTTATAGTTTTTTGCTTCAACAAATACGTCAAAGTGAAAGTTTAGATATTTTTGTCCTTGTACATATACATTCTTAATAGTATTATAAGGAATTTCTAATGTTAATTTTAAAGCAAAGAACCCTGTTACCCCACTTAACTTTAAAATTACACTTTGATTATCAAATAATACTGCTCTTCCCATGAACTCCCTCCTAACTTTGATTAACATGTATTTTCTAAATTATACCCTCCCCATACGAAAACAATATATACTTAGTTACCATAACCCCACTTATCAGTAGTCCATGTAATTAAAAATAGTAAAGACACTAGTAGATAATAGACTCAATAAAAATGTGGCACAGTATTTTTATTTAATTCAAACTCTTCTTCATGCATTACTATACTTGTAATTCTCACTTTTTTTAAAGTATGTAACTTAATTTAAGAATTCAAATTATAAATAAAGTGTGCAGCGCGAAAAATCCACCCCTGAAAAAACGTTTATTTTCTTGTTTACAAACAAGAGGACATAGGAGTAATATATTGTACATAAATTCATATCACTATTCGCTGAATCCATATGGAGCGGGGGAACCAAATTTTGTGCGATTGCACTTGGGGTGAATCTTTCTTAAATGAAGGTAGGGCTACTCTCAAGGCCCGAATCCGACAGCTAACCTCGTAAGCGTTTCGAGAGGGGATACTATGGTGACTTTTAAAAACACTGGGTGAACTTTGGTGTCTTTTTTTATACTCTTTTTCTGGAAAATAATTCAAAAAAGGATGAGGCACTTGAAAGAGACACCCATAAAAACGAAAAATCCACTTTTTTCTTTCCCTTCTAATTCCCAGCCTTCTGAATTAAGAAGAGAATTAGGGATGAGACATTTAACAATGATTTCTATAGGTGGAAGCATTGGGACTGGGTTATTTATAGCAAGCGGAAATACGATTCATACAGCAGGACCTGGTGGAGCAATTATAGCTTATTTGTTGATGGGGTGTATTGTTTACCTGTTGATGACCAGCTTGGGAGAGATGGCAGCGTATATGCCTACATCTGGTTCTTTTAGTACGTATGCTTCTAAATTTGTAGATCCTGCATTTGGTTTTGCGATTGGTTGGAATTACTGGTTTAGCTGGACTATTACTCTTGCAGTTGAAATTTCATCAGGAGCTATTCTTATGAAATATTGGTTTCCATACAGTCCATCTATTCTTTGGAGTGCGTTATTCATCCTGTTTATGTTTGGAATTAATATTCTTTCAGTGAAACATTATGGAGAAATGGAGTTTTGGCTTTCACTTGTAAAAGTTATTACTATAGTCGTGTTTATTATGTTAGGAATAGCCACGATATTTGGAATTTTCAAAGGAAATCCCATTGGATTTCACAATCTAACAATTGGAGATGCACCCTTTCATGGAGGTTTTCTTTCTATTTTTAGTGTGTTTATGATTGCGGGGTTTTCCTTTCAAGGTACAGAAATGGTCGGAATTGTAGCTGGAGAAAGTAAAGCTCCTGAAAAGCATATTCCAAAAGCTGTGCGGCAAATCTTTTGGAGAATTCTCTTATTTTACATACTTACCATTTGTGTAATTGGAGTCATAGTTCCCTACACAGATCCGAATCTAGTTAACAATGATATTAGTAATATTACAAAGAGTCCTTTCACACTAGTATTTGAGAAAATTGGATTCGCATTTGCGGCTTCTCTTATGAATGCAGTTATCTTGGTATCTGTTCTATCAGCTGGTAATTCTGGAATGTATGTTGCAACCCGAATGTTATGGGTAATGGCAAGAGAAGGGAAAGCTCCAAAGTGCTTAAAAAAAGTAAATAAACAAGGTGTTCCTATTAATGCATTACTTATGACAACGGCTGTGGCAATCGTAGCGTTTGCAGCTTCTTTATTTGGAGAAGGGCAAGCATTTATATGGCTTTTGAATGCTTCGGGACTTTGTGGATTTATTGCATGGTTAGGGATTGCTATAAGCCATTATCGTTTTCGTCAGGCTTTTTTACATCAAGGAAAGAATTTAAATAAGCTCCCGTATCAAGCAAAGTGGTATCCTATCGGTCCTATTTTAGCTTTTGTAATATGTACTATTATTATTTTAGGACAGAATTATTCAGTCTTTATAGGGTCACATGTCGATTGGTATGAAGTACTTGCTACTTATATTGGTTTACTGCTGTTTCTTGTATTTTGGTTCGGCTATAAAATTATAAAAAAAACAAAGGTGATTCCATTACAACAAGTCAATTTAGAGCATGATGATCATTAAGGATGGAAATTAAGGAGACAGAAATATGGAACTAGACATTCTACTCAGGTTACTTGTAGCAATACTTGTTGGAGTAATAATTGGTTTAGAACGTCAATGGCACAATTGCATTGCTGGATTACGTACAAATGTACTTGTTTCCGTTGGTGCTGCACTTTTTGTACTATTAAGTGTACTCACTCCAACTGATAATACACCTACAAGAATAGCTTCTCAAATTGTAAGCGGGATTGGTTTTTTAGGTGCTGGAGTTATTATGAAAGATGGATTGACAGTTCGAGGACTGGATACCGCAGCAACCTTATGGTGTTCTGCGGCTGTAGGAACATTAGCAGGTAGCGGCTATTTACTTATAGCTATAACAGGAACCATTCTTATTGTCAGCATAAATAGTTTACTAAGACCTGTTTCAAAATGGGTTTCCGAAAAATCTGAAAAAGGTTTTAAATATTCCCAACAAGTTACCGCTCTCTCTTATAGAGTAAAACATAAATCATCAGAGAAAAAAGATTGTTAAAGAGAAGCTAATTTTAACTAATTCCCCGAAAGAATTCTCCTTCCTCAAGCGTGTGAAGGGCGTAGCCCAACGGTAGGTGAGAGATGAATTTCGGTTCGGCATAGCCAAAAACTTTTGATAAACTAGCTATATGAAGTTCTTTGATAACTTGATATATGAGGTTGCAGGAAGAAAATAGAGTGCGAAAACCAAGCCATTCGGTTCCTGCGTAAAATATCAACCGTACCAAAAGAGCGTCCAAGCGTTGGACATCTAGGGGTGGAACACCCCGAAGTAACGCTCAGGGAGACGAAAGGGTACTTTCGTCGTGGAACTGAGAAGCTCCCACTTCAAGCTTTGCTAAGTGGCGAGTAGTTCACGAACGTTATCAATAATAATAAAAGAGACCTATTCCAGATGGGCAAATAGAGAAATAATTAGTGGGCAATTTATTCAATATTTGAACTGATGAAAAATACTTTCTACAAAGTAATCAAAGAACAATTACAGTCATCAAGCCAATTTCAAGATCTAATTTCAATTTTCAAAGACGTTGAAAAATATTTTTTAAGAAAATGAGTTATTTCATAAAAAATTATGCAAAACAAAAAGGAACCATAGCCGGTTCCTTTTTGTTTTATTCCTTTCAAAAGGTAAACCTTTTCGAACACACGTTTAGTTCAATAAAGCCCGTCCCGTTTCGATTCCCTGGCCTATAACTTGAATTGGTACTCATTCATGTTAACCAAAATGAATATCTATTGTTGTAACTATATTAACTAGGGAGGAATCTTCATGGGATACTTTGTTACCGTAGAGTCAGGTGTGAATTTATATGTAGAAGATATTAACCCTGGGGGAAATAAGACCCTCGTATTTTTACATGGCTGGCCGTTAAGCCATAAACAGTTTGAATATCAGTTTAATATTCTTCCTACTATGGGCTATCGCTGTATTGGTATAGACTGGAGGGGATTTGGCAATTCGGATAAACCAATGAGCGGCTATACTTTTAACAGACTTGCAGATGATATCCGCACAGTAGTTGCTACACTTCAAATAAACAATTTTACTCTTGTGGGTCACTCTACCGGTGGGTCTATCGCAATTCGATATATGTCTCGTCACAATGGTTTTAGGGTATCAAAGCTTGTTCTTATTGATGCGGCCGCTCCAACTGGATTTACCGCAGAAACTGCTAATAACTATCTTAAAGAAACCTTAAATGATCGACCTAAAATGATGCAGGACGTAACAGATGGCTTTTTCTTTCAGTATATAACTAAACCATTTTCGGACTGGTTTTTGCAAATGGGACTACAAGCAGCAAGTTGGTCGACAGCTGCTATTATAACTACATTAAGAGATGAGAAGCTACATGCGGATCTTCCGAAAATTAATGTTCCTACTTTAATCGTTCACGGCATTCATGACAAAGTTATTCCCTTTGCACAAGCTCAAGAACTAAATGAAAAAATAAGAAATTCACAGCTTGTTCCGTTTCAATATAGTGGTCATGGCCTTTTCTGGGAAGAACGCGAGAAATTTAACCAACTATTGGCACAATTTATTCAGTTAAAAATTTGACCTAAATTCAAAAAAACGGAGGGACGATAGCGTAATAATCGAGTACGCTTTACGGACAGTAAAATATTTGCTGTAATTGGGGTACGGAAACGATTTAGGGAATGAGGTGCCACTCAGGGATTTACTTACAGAATGATTTGAGGAATGCTCTGACATATCTAAATCTTACCCATTTAAATTTATAAAAGAAGAGTCCATTTTGGATTCTTCTTTTTATATACTACAAAAGGTACACTTTTCTAGTTTGAGATTAATTGGAAAATTATATTTCATTACAACTATAAATTCATCGAAAAATAGTAAATTATATTCCGATTTAAATGCTAATTAATAAGTAAGAATGCACCATTCTTCTCTATTTACCCAAACTCACATTTTTTGTGATTTATTATGATATAGAAATATGTATTCTATAACCTATTCGAAGCGCTAAGTTTTTTAGGAAATACAGTGTAATATTGCTATAATTAAATTATTAATATATTTTAGGGGGGAACTCAATTTGAAGAAAACATTAATTGTTGGAGCATTATGTTTATCACTCGCTTCCTTATCTGCTTGTGGCGATGGCAGTGAGAAATCATCAACTGTCGCGAACAAAAATGAGATTATTATACATATACCTAAAGAAAAATCTAGAAACCTAGAACGATTTGATATATTTTCTCAAAATGTAAAAGATAAGAAAAATGATGAAATACAAATTAAGAATTATTTAACTGATGAGGAAGCAAAAGTACCAACTTTACAAACTGTAACTTATAAAGACGAAAAATTCACTTTTACTTACAAGTACAAATCTAACTATAGAAAAGATATATGTAATAAACTAGTTACTCCACAAGAAACGCATGGTCTAGTATATATGCTCAGAGATTGCGCACAGTCAGAAGATGGTATTATACTTCTTTATACAGCGAAGGATGGTGAAGGAGTAAACTCCATAGAAAATAAATCAGTTGAATTTATTGAAGTTGAGGGGGATAAGACCTACATATTCGTAAAGCAATTTGATGTTGGAGCATTCGTAAGTGCTATCGAAACTACAAACTTTGATACACCTTCAAATGCATCTAGTACACAAAAGCCAAATTTCAAAGTAAATGTTCACTTTTTAAGCGGAACAATTCAAACATACTATTTGTGGATTGACAAAGAGAAATCACAAGGAATAATTATGGATTCAGAACAAACAAACCAAGGACATGAAATCGATAAAATATTTGTAGATAACATCATAAAAGCGTTAAATTAAAACAACATATTTTAATGAGCCTCGTTAAGATGCACTTTTTAGATGATTACATGAACTCCATTACTACGTTAAAAATTGACCGCCATCACAGGCGGTTTTCTTATACTCTGCAATCCTTCGAACCCCACCAGTCGTCCAACACATTCTTCTTCAAGTACAGAAAGCATATTTTCAGTCTAAAACTATTTTTTAATAGTCTAATACTTTTCTCTATAGTCTAAAACATTTTTTAATCAAACAGTTAATAATCATCATTCTCAAAAATTAACAAATATGATATTATTTTCTTTAAGCGATGTTTCTTAAAAGTAAATGGTAGTTCAAGTTAGGGGAAGGGCACTCATACGGGTGCCTTTTTTTTAGAAATCATTAACGGAGAGTGCAACATGACTATTATCAACTTGGATACTTTTCGAACACAAAAAGAAAAACAAATGGTGACGGTACCAATCATTGAACGGATATACAAAGAAGATGGCGAAGTTAAGATTGAAGTATCTGGGGAACAAGAAGTTTCTAAAGCCTGGCTAAACAGACACGATAAGAAAGTATAATATGTTACTAAAGAAAAAGAATCTGATATGAATATCAGATTCTTTTTCACTATGTATAATTATTTCACTGCTGCTTTTAATTCTTTTCCGGCTTTAAAAGCAGGGACTTTAGATGCAGCGATTTGCATTTCCTCACCTGTTTGTGGATTACGTCCTGTACGTGCAGATCTTTCACGTACTTCAAATGTACCAAAACCAAGAATTTGTACTTTCTCTTCATTTGCAAGCGCATTTGTTATAGCACCTAATACAGCTTGTGTTGCTACAGCAGCATCTTTTTGTGTAAGTTCTGCTTTTTCTGCTACCATTTTTGTTAATTCGGTTTTATTCATTTTTTGCACCTCTTTAAATGTAATAAGAGATTATTATAACGTATCTACGTTTCTCAAGTAAACAAAGATATATAGGAAAAACCCTAGCAAGAATTACTTTTGCTTTGTCTTGTTCGATAGTTTCTTCTTTTTTTGAACAAAGGCCTTTAACTTCTTTAAATAATCAATTTCCATACGCAAACGTTCATTTTCTTCTTTTAATGCCTCTATTGACCCTTCAACAATCTCATGATTTAATTTTGATATTGTATTTGTGTTTTCCATAGCAGGACGTCCTCTCTTCTTTGTATACAGGGAATCTACGAACTGTTTCATATTGTTACTATCTTGTTTGGTATTCAATATTTTATTATTAAATTGGCATGGAATAAATCCAATAAAATTCAATAAGTATAGACAAAAAAGCTTATCCTTTAGTACTTTATGATAAGCTTTTTTATTATTGTCTTCATCTCTTTTTCGTTTTAGGAGTATTTTGATTTGTTGATTTGATTGCCTGTTGGCGATGGGGCGAAACCACATGTCAATCAAGCTTTAAGTAATTGTTCCTCCCTTTTATTTTTTTATTCTTTAATTTTAAATCGTGAAATTAATCCTTCTAATTCTGTATTTTTATTCTTTATTTGCATGGCTTGATTTGTTATTTCTGTAATGGCTGATGCTTGCGATTGAATGGCTTGTACGGTTTGATTTGTATCTATCGCTACTCTTGCAGAAGTTTCTGATACTACTGATAGTGAAGCGTTAATTTCTTCAGTTCCAGCAGACATTTCTTCTGTTGTAGCTGATACTTCTTGGATTTGACGCGTTATCTTATGAATGTCTTTCATGATTGTTGAAAAGGCTTCGTCTGCTTCATTAGCAGCATTTCTTCCTTGGGTAGCTTCTTCGTGTCCTTTTCTCATGATTTGAACAGTATCTTTTGTATCTTGCTAAATCGATTTAATTAAATCATTTATTTCATTTGCGGATTGTTTGGATTGTTCAGCTAAATCTCTCACTTCAGCTGCAACAACTGCAAATCCTTTTCCATTTTCTCCTGCACGTGCCGCTTCGATTGCAGCATTTAAAGCAAGCAGATTTGTTTGTTCCGCAATATTTGTAATCGCGTCTAAAGCTTTATCTATATGCTGTGTACGCATAATAAGACGTTCTATCACCGTAGATGTTTCTTCAACAACTGCATGCACATTATTCATTTGAGTAATAGATTGCTTGATTACTTTACTACCATTATTTACACGATCTGTTGTAGCGACAGATACTTCAGCAACAGTTAATGCTGATTCAGCTACTGATTGAACTCCATTTGTTAGGTCATTCATTGCTTTTGAACTTTCATGAATATTAGTAACTTGTCCTTCTATTTGTTTATTTACTTCATTAATTGTTAGAACAGCTTCGTTAGATATTTTAGATGCCTGTTTTGTATTCTGCAACATACTGTCAGTAGAGGAGGTAACTTCGTATGTCGTTACTTGTATTTTCTCAATTAAATGTTGTAAATTATCTAACATGTTATTAAAAGAAGTAACAATAACTCCTAATTCATCATTTGCTTGATAGGAAGTACGTATTACTAAATTTCCATCTGCTACTTGTTTTATATCATGCTGTAATAAAGTAATTGGACGATGAATAGCTGTTTTAATGACATACCCAATACATATAATAATTGCAGTCCCCAAAACTGAAATAAGAATATAAATCATTATTGCAGTTTTGGCGCTGCTAGCATTTTGTTCCTGTAATTGTTCTGCTTGGTTTCTATTAGAATTAGCGAATTCTTGAATAGAATTAATTGATTTTTGCATAGCAGGCTTAACTTCTTTTAAATAATAAGCATAAGCCTCTTCGTTTTTGTTTTGCATTGATAAATTTTGTGCTTCTTTCATTTTCGGTCTTAACTCGCCGAAATTTGCTTTGAAATTTTAATATAATTCCTTTTCTTGTTGGGAGCTTAACGTTGATTCTAAACTTTTTATTAACTTGTCATTTTCTTCACGTATTTTAGACAGATTATTTGCCAACTCTTTGTTTCTATTTTCATCTGTTGTAACCATGAGTTCCATAAAATTAACATTAGCATCATAGAAATTAGATTCCACAGTCTTTACACGTTGAATTGGAAGTAGCATGTCTTCATACATACTTTCAGAATTTTTGTCTGCTTTCATTAATGCTATTACCCCTATAAGGGATAAAATAATACATGCAATACTCGCTGTAATCATTAATGCATTTAATTTCGTACCAATTTTACTGTTTTTTAGAACTGACATTAAACCACTCCTTATTAAATCTTTATATTACGCTATACATCTTAGGATATAAAACAACAAATAACGACATGTTTTTTAGAAATGTTTTTATTTGTTATTTTATGTTATAGATAAATATGTAATTTTGTACATCTGAATAAAAGGAAATATTGTGAGTAATGATATTAAATTATACTGAAATTTTTACAATCTAGTTAAATATAAACACAACTGGTACGAACACAAAGAAAGGCGAAGGGCACACTAATAGAAGTTTAGTAAAGTTGCAACAGAACCAATTAAACCTTTAAAATTTAGTCAGACTATTTTATCAAAAACCACTAATTAATAGGAGGAATTACCATGAAAAAACGTTAGTCACAGGGTTATTAGTTACAGCAGTATCTATAAGTTGCTTGTCACCTGTAAATACTTTTGCAGAAAGTAAGACAAATTATTCACAACAAACAAATAGTCTAAATGAGGCTGCTATGAATAGGTTATCAAATTCGATTAGGACATTAGGATCACAGACGCCATTAATTCAAGGATATGGGCTAATCATATTAAAGCAACCAGACATTGAAGTAAATGCTATACCTGGAATAACAACTGATCAACGTAATGCAAGAGATCATGTTCAAGAATGGCTGAGGAACAGTTAACAGGACAATATAGATTACACTAAGTTAAAGATGTAAAAAAAGTATCCAAATAAAAATGAATGCGTTTTCCTTTTATTCACATGAAATTCAAAAAAATGATCATGAATCCAAAAAACGACCTCTCAGATTGCTTTGTAAGGTTTTTGATTACTCAGGGTAATACCATTAAGTGTCGATTGAAAAAAATCCTATACGAGAGATAAAAAGGTGGCAAAACGTCCTTTTGTTTTTGTTCGTAATTTTAAGTTCATAATACTTAAGCCAATTTAATATAATACAATTTCATTTATAGGTAATCTGATTATTAATCAAAAATAAAGGGAAAGATTCAAGTAGCCATATATATTTATCTATAAAAAGTGCCATACAAAGAATGCCTAATATAAAAATGGATTTAAAGCAATAATTCCTAAGTGACATTTCTTTTGTTATAGAATAAACAAATTTGAGGTCAATTTATTGTGCACTAAGTGTCTAATGTCTACTTTTACTTTGGATTTATATTACAGCACCTATTAATTAGAGGCGTTGCTTTTTGTTAATTAACAACCATTGTACTCAGAAAATTAATAATATGTTATTTGATGCTGTAATAAAGCTGGGTAGCATAGAGACTGTTAATACAAAGATTAACAACATATTAAAAATATTTTTCATATGTCTTGTCTCATTTGCTATTTCTATTCATTTTGAAATCTATTCATTTCTTGTTCTTTTGCGGAAAAATAATACCAATGTTGCGACCATTAATATAGTGCCAATTAGATAAAAATAGTTGGTACTATACCGCCAGTATTTTGAATATTCCATTCGTTTTTGTGTTTTTTATTTTTATGTTTTGTACTGATGATGAGACCTCTACCTCAATTGGATCTTCTAAATAACATATATCCATTTGGTGCTTGAATTTCTTCCACTGTGTACTTTCTGAAGCATAGTGGTTCAGAAATAGCCTTACCATTTACATCTGTTGTTAATTTCTCAATCTCTTTACCATCTTTGTCTAAAATTCGGAACACAGCATTTTTTCAGCTTTACTTTTGAACCAGCAGCATCCACTTTTTTAATCTCAATTTGTCCAAGTGATTGAATTGAAGTTTTGGCTGTGGGTTCTTGCGGTGGTACAGTCTCTCCTGTGGCTTTCGCTGTATTTTGAATCTCTTTTCCAGCTTGGCCCTCGCATGGAATACCACTGTATGCCACTCTGTATTTGTCACATCTCCAAACTTACCGTTTGCTTTTCCTGCATCAAATTCACCCTTGTCTGTGTCGACTGCATCTGTCACTGTTTAGCCATCTAACTGTAATGTGCCTGGGACATATTACAATCCTTCTGGAAATGTATCCGCAATGGCTAAATTTAGCAAGAAGCGTATTTCTTGTTCGAATCGTATACGCCGGTTCATCCCCTATTTCTGTATTTGTATTTTGTAGGTTCTTCACTGTTTTATCGGATTCTATGATTGGATCTTGTAGAATCAAGAAACGATCTCCGCTCATTTCACTGTCGTTTAGAAAATTACAAGAAATAGATCTATTTCTTTCCACGCAGATAAAGTGTCTTTCACTCTTTTCCTATCTATTTCGATATTTAGATACTAATTACAAATAAATAATATATGATTCTCACAAAAAATATAGTGATATTTTGTCGAGAATTGTACTATTTGATATTTTATAGTAATATTTTGTCGTGAGTTATACCTGACGGCAAATAATTTATGAATCTATAAAAGAACAATTTAAAAATTTATCATTTAATCCAATTAAAAGGAGAAGGTAATGAATAATCCCATCGACATACAACACTTGTGTGATCTCGCACATAAAGCCTTTAATGTACCTGTTCACATTTTATCTACAGACAAAAAAATCTTATATCATTCTATTTCTGATGATGTTTGTAGTCCATTTTATTCTTCTAAAGAAGAACATCTTAGTGACATTTATCAAGGAAATGATCCCAATAACTTCCCACTTTTCAGATGTAACAGTTATCTTGAAAATTTCGTCCTAATTCATATAGCAAATCATGATTATGTAAAAGGGACTATTATAATCGGTCCCACTATACATCCAAAGGGCTCAGGTGATATAACCTTTAAAATTCGGAAAGAATTTAACTCAAGTAATAAAATTCAAGAAAGACTAGCCTATTATCAGTGCCTACCCGAGATTAAAAAAACTACTTTAATTGATATCGGAATCTTATTACATTACATGATTTTCAATGAAAAATTAGATGTAGATATCGTTTTAGAAAAAAATAAATTGCTAGAGGAAGTTCCCAATAAAATTGTGAAACCTGATTTATATATTTTAAAACGCCGACAAAATAATCCTGAAACTCACAACATGGCATTAGTACATAATTATTTTTTAGCAATCAAAGAAGGAAATAAAGAAAAGCTATTACAATATATGTATGCAATTCCAAAAGAAGGTGATGGGATTGTTTTAGCAGTAGATCCACTCAGAAACCAAAAGATTCTTGGAATTATTGCGATTACTCTAGCTACTCGATATGCGATAGATGGTAACCTTCCATCAGATATTGCTTTTTCTCTTAGTCTTTTATATATACAAACCATGGAACAACTAGATAACGTAGACTCTGTAAAGCGATTGTCAGGAGACGCTTTACGTACTTTTGCAGATTGTGTGAAAGAATACAATGCTCAAAATTATTCAAAAACGATTACTGCATGCCTGAATCATATTAGAAAAAATGTTTACAATGAAATATCTCTCAATAAACTCGCTGATCATTTGGCGATTACCCCTACTTACTTATCTAAATTATTTAAAAAAGAAGTGGGAATTCCTTTAAGTGAATATATTCAAAGGGAACGAATAGAAGAGGCAAAAAAATTATTAACACTAACTACATATCCATTATTAGATATTTGCACTTCGCTTAACTTTCATGACCAAAGTTATTTTATAAGGGTTTTTAAAAAAATTACAAACATGACTCCTAGACAGTATCGTGAAAAATATACTGTAATATAAGCTTGGTATCTGTTTCTGGTGCAAAAACTTTAATATACGTGTAAGTAAGCTCTAAAACTTGGGCATATTGTTTCTATTACTCTAGAAAGGGTACGTAATTTGGTGAAAATGATGGAGAAACGGGGTTTATCCATTTCTTATACACCTATTATGCGTAGCGTTCATCAGTATGGTTCTGAATTGGACAAATGAATCTGATTTCACCTCAAACCAATGACTCTTGAAGAGTCCATGAAACATATATCAAAGTAAAAGAGCAATGGATATATATCATGGTGTTAATTTGAAAGGAAACACAAACCATTTTTTTCTAAGCAAAACAAGAAACCAGAAGGCTGCAAAGCGCTTTTTCAAGAAAGCTTTGCGGCCTTTTCATGTTTTAAAACTTCTTGTTATAACGGATCGATAAGAATCCATTTTATTATCTTCATGTTAAGTATTGAGGTGGTTGGGATGAATTGTATTTCAGAGGGTTTTTATGACTATATAAAGATGTTTCTGAATAATATAGTAAATCAAAGAGCGTGATAAATTAAGTATTTATTAATAGTAATATCGGGAATTATTCCATAAAACTTAATAATATAACATATATTACTTGATATATCCACATTTCATGCAATTATGCATACCTAAATAAAGGTAAAAAAGTATAAGTAATACCATTAAATTATTCTATAAGTATTTTTCTAAAATAAAAACTAATTCCTTTGAATTAATATAGTTAGTTTTTCATTGGATATATTAAGTTATAATCATTATAAATTACTACAATAGAATCCATCATTAATTTTATTAGTATAATATCCTATCACTCATATTAAGTATGTAACAATAAAATCATCAAATACATAAGATAAAATTCTACTATTTACGACAAAATCTTACTATATACGCATCGGAAATTTAATGTTTTAATAAATAACATAACTGGTACGACCACTAAGAAAGGAGCAAATTACACTAAATAGGAGTTTAGTAAAGTTGCAAGTAACATTATGTTGATTTGAACTTACTTAATATTCAGTTATTTTAAAAGGGGATCTCGAATCACTAAAGTATCATATTTGTACAAAATTGGTTTTAAGTTTCTACATAGCAAAAGTGATTTTATTTCGCAATAAAAGTATAAGCAATGTACAGTATAATATCATTTTTGTAATCCTGTAGGAATCTTACCGACAAACACCAATTAATAGGAGGAATTACCATGAAAAAAACGTTAGTCGCAGGGTTATTAGTTACAGCAGTATCTACAAGTTGCTTCTTACCTGTAAATACTTTTGCAGAAAGTAAAACAACTTATTCACAACTAACAAGTAGTCAAAATCAAGTTGCTATGAATAGATTATCAGATTCGATTAAGACATTAGGATCACAGACGCCACTAATTCAAGGATATGGGCTAATCATATTAAAGCAACCGAACCTTGAAGTAACTGCTATACCTGGAATAACAACTGATCAAGGTACTGCAAGAAACCATGTTCAAGACTGGCTGGATACATATAATCCAAAACTATTCAATGTAAATCAAGACATGCAGGATTTTGGGACAAGATTTACAAATTATTATGATATATTGGTTGAACTAGCTGAAAAAATGAATGACGATTCGCAAGCAAAAGAAGACTTTGTAAGTACTTTTAATGCACTTCAAGATCAAATGCAAGCAATTCAGTATGATATGAAAGGAGATTCAGTAGACTTAAACAATTATAAAAATGAATTGGTTGAAGATAGTAAGAGTTTTTCTAGTAAAGTTAGCAGAGCGATTGAAGGTTATAAGAGTTCAGGCGGAGAAATTGAAAAATCAAGAACGGAAATTAGACAACTTGAGGAAAACATTCAAGATGATTATACAAAACTTCTAGCTCTACCAAAAGAAAATGTAAAAGGTTCTATAAATATTGGAAAGTCGGTTATTGATATTTGGATAGACGCAGGTAAGGATCATACTTTAGACACGTCTAACTTGGAAGTGATTTATAACCAAGTTGGACAAGTCCAAAATGATGAGGTAACAAAACTGAATAATGATGCTCGTCAGAAGCAACAACAAAAAATTCTATTGCTACAAAAATTATCAAAAATTGAAGTGCAAGCAACTCAAATGACACTTATTGATCTACAGTTAAATAACTTTACAAGAGTAGTTAAAAAGCAAATTGAGAGTTTTGACAAGCTAGTAAGTAGTTGGGACATCTTTAATGACACAATGATTCAAATGAAGAGAAGTCTTAGTACTGATGCGAAAATAGATTCTAATGCATTACAAGCACAATTAAAAGAACTCAAAACGTTTACGGATGAATTGAATAAACAAACAACGGAATATGAAAATAGTGTTACAAACATAAAAGTAACAGAGGCAAAATAGTAGAATGAAGAAAAAATCTTAATAATATAATATAAGGAGATATAAATATTATGAAAAAACCTTATAAAGTAATGGCTTTATCTACATTAATTGCAACAATCGCAGCGGGTAGCATTACGCCATCATATGCCTCAGCAGCGGAAAATACAACAAAACCAGCACCTATTTATGCTGATGCAGAAAATAACTACCCTGAGTATTCACTTGGACCAGAAGGGCTTAAAGATGCGCTAGAGAAAACTGGATCCAATATGTTGGTAATGGACCTGTATGCTTTAACTATTGTTAAACAAGCAAATGTTAATTTTGATGGTTTAACTGTAATTAACAATGATTTACAAAAAAGCATTAAGGACAACCACGATGCTTCTAAAACAAATGCAAAACAATGGTTAGATGGTTTGAAACCGCAAATAATCCAGACGAATCAAAATATTATCAATTATAATACACAATTTCAAAATTATTATGATGTTTTGGTAGAAGCTGCAAATAATAATGACAAAGAAACGCTAAAAGCTGTGCTTACAAGTTTAGATGAAAGTATTTCAGAGAATAAAGGTGCAGTGGACAGGTTAGTGCAAGATTTGAAAGTCTTTCGCGGCAAATTAGAACTGGATACACAAAATTTAAAAACTGATACTAACAAAATCACAGATATTTTATCTGGTCAAGACGCTGGAATTCCATTGATGCAGAAACAAATCGAAGCAAATCAAACATTAATTGATGAGAATAATAAAGTTTATATTGCATCGTCGGTTGCAACTGCTCTCGGTGCATACTTAACTGCTACAATTATCTTTGCGCCTATTGGTGCAGGTGCATTAGGCGGCGGGATATACGGAGTTACTACATCGCAGCAGCAGATAAAGACAGCACAAGATGAGATTATAAACCTATCAAAAAACATTTCAACTGCGCAACAACAGGTAGGTAAGTTAACGGTCTTGAAAAATAATACTAATAATTTAACAGCAACAATTGATGCAGCTATTACTGCTCTTGAAAATGTAAAGAATCAGTGGCAGACAATGGGGGCAAAATATAAATCATTGAATGACAATGTTGACAGAATTAACCCAGACAAGCTTACTTTATTAAAAGCAGATCTGAATATAGCTAAACGTAGCTGGGAACAGGTTAACAAGTATGCTGAAAATATTCAAAATAATGAGATTAAATTCGTAGAAGAGAAAAAATAGTATTACTTCAAGAAATTTCCGAAGTAATGAAAAATATAATATACTGACTTTCCCTTTTGAAGAACACATAATATGAGTCTCCTGTTCAAGTTTGAGCAGGAGATTTCCTATATAGTTATGAAACTTGATAAAGATTATAAAATAAGAAAGTATGAAAACCTCTATTTTAATATGTTATTTTATTTGCAATAATCGTAATTCATTTGAAGTAAAGAATAGAAGCTTATGGATTTAATAAAATACGTAATATATTTGAGAGAATAGATGAAAAAGGGTGAATAAAAAAATGTATAAGAAAGTTATTTTATCAACGATCATTACTGGAATGGCAGCGAGTAATGTAATCCCACTTCATACTTTTGCAGCAGAACAAACTGTGAAAAATAGTATGTCCCAACAGCAAGAAGATAGTAAGAGCTATTCTCTTGGTCCTGATAAATATAAAGAAGTAATGGAGAAAATGGGGGCAAGTATCCTTACAATTGATTCATATGCTCTAACAATCATTAATCAACAACTGACAGATTTAAGTAAAATAAGTTCTATAAATCGTGATTTACAGGCAAACATGATTCAGCATCAAAATGATGCGCAAACGAATGCAATATATTGGTTTGATGATCTAAAGCCTCATATGATGAAAACGAATCAGAATATTGTAAGTTATAATGATACCTTTCAAGCGAGTTATAATCAATTACTAGCTGCCTTGGATCAAAAAGATACAATGACATTTAAAAATGAACTGGAGAATTTATATACTAATATTTTGAAAGATAGTCAAGAAGTGGATGGACTACTAGAAAAGTTGAAAACATTCCGAAATAAAATGGCCGAAGATACAAGAAGTTTTAAAGCTGATTCAAATCAATTGATCTCTATTTTAGAAAGTACGAACGCCGGTATTCCACTTCTACAACAACAAATCAATAATTATAATAATACAATTAAAGAAAACTATGATAAACGTGGTGGCTATATAGCTTTATCTGTATTTATGCCCCCAGTTGGTATACCATTGATTGTCACTGCTGACAATAATATCGCATCTGCACAGCAAGAAATAGAACAATTGAAGTCCAGAATTTCTGGAGCAGAGGCAGAATTAGTTATTTTGACAGATGCCAAAAATAAAACGGAACATATGACTGCAACAATTGATACAGCTATTGATGCGCTACAAAATATATCGAATCAGTGGCATACAATAGGATCAAAATATAACTCATTGCTCAAAAATGTTGACAAGATTAATCCAGACAGGATTGCTTTATTAAAAATAGATCTGAAGATAGCGAAGGATAGCTGGCAGGACCTTAAAAATTATGCAGATAAATTATATGAAGGTGCTAAGATTGTACAAAACGGACCGATTGTACAAATAGGACAACCAATAGAAGGGATTGTACAAAACGGACAGGATTGCTCCTGAATGTTACATAATACACTCAAAAAAAGTCTCTTGGAAAACAATGTATCACTATGAGCTAGTTTTACACGTATCTCGACTGAACCCCAATATTCCCCCTTGCTATATTTAAAAGAAAGAAATGTGAGGAGAGAAGGCCATGCGGAAAATTCTTATAGGAAATTTAGTAGTATTTGCAATACTAATGAGTATTTCTTTTGAACATAACGAAGTCGCAACTAATTCTAAAGAAGAAACTAAAGAGGTAGATTTAATGTCTATCTTTCCATTTGAGTATTAAAATAGAACCATCCCAATTAGATAAACCCTATTAGGATGGTTTATTGAACCTGTTATAACGATACTTCAAGGTATCCCATATGACTTGTTTCAAAATAGGAGAGTAGAATATGAGAAAAATAGGTTATGTTCGAGTAAGTTTTGTTAATCAGAACCCAAAGAGACAATTACAACAAATGAAGGGAATTGGAATGGGCATTATATATGAAGAAAAGGTATTAAGTGCTACCCAAGACAGAGCTGAATTTCAAATGAATATATATACTATAATATAGGTAATCCTTTTTATTATTTATATTTTTGTTATTTCCTGTTGCAGAATCCTTAAGCTATTAAGGATTCCTTTTTTGTATCAAAAATCCACAAATAAAAAAAGATAAGATCGGCGAACACAATCTTATCTTTAGCACAAGGAGTAAACAAAAGGATAACCATCATATTTATATTATAGTTTGTTTTTTGTTAATTTCGAATATCGAAAGTAAACTTTTAGTCATTAGTTTACTTTCACACACCTAAAAACACTAACTTTATTCTAATTCTCCTGGTATCCTCAAAATAGAAATAAAAGTATACATTCAAAATGATAAAATACTATTATATAATTAAAATATTGTGTTTATTTATCTTCACGACATTATAAATATGGCATTCATTTAACATTCATAATTCTGATGAAGGGAAGTTTACCTTTTTGGATAAAAATATACAAAGTCATGCAAAAACGGTAATTGGAATTTCTATAGGAATGTGTTTGGGGACAACTTTCGGGTTGCTTATTAATAACCTTGCTCTGGGGATGGTGATTGGCATTACTATTGGATTTGGAATTTCTAAAATAAAACAAAAAAAATAACTTTATTTATACTATACAACAGCAATAGAATAACCCCTTACTTTTGAAGTGGTAAGGGGTTATTCTTATAAATTTTAACTTGATGGGCATGTATGGTGACCCCTTTTTCGGAGGATGGGCAACGATTCCCAATTAAAATTTATACACTATGCAAAATTGCATAGTGATTATGAAAACCTAGAAAACTCAGCACTTTAAGGTCCTGTACAACCAAAATTATAAGTAAACAGGTATAAAAAATATGAATTATTTCCCATTTATTACAATCCCCTACCTTTACAGAATCTATATATAAAAATATAATTTTCAAAAAATACAAAAATTCTGTCTAGAACAGGATGTAAAAACAAGGGAGAAGAAAATATGAAAACAAAGAAACAAAGTCTAGCAGTTTTATTGTCGGCTGGTGTTATTGCTACATCAATTAGTTTACCGACACCTAGCTATGCCGCTACATCAAGTAATGTGCTGTCTACAGAGAAGTATAATGAGGTCATCAAGTCTCCAGAGTTTATTTCTGGACAGCTGACTACACCATCTTCAACAAAAACTGAGGATGTAGTATTTCGATATGTTGATGAAAATAAGGACAAATATAAACTAGGTACAAAAAGTGCTAAAGAATCATTCACTGTAAAGAAACAAGAAGATGACAAGTTAGGTGCAAAAGTTGTTCGATTACAACAAACATATAGCGGTGTTCCAGTATGGGGATCTACACAAGTTGCACATGTTGATAATAAGGGAGTATTAACTGTTTTTTCTGGAACCGTAATTCCTGATTTAGATAAAAAATTACTACAACCAAATCAAAAAGTCTCTGCTGATGAGGCAGTGTCTATTGCTGAAAAAGAACTAAGTTTTAAACCAAACTATGATGTAAAACCGACATCTGAACTTGTAGTATATGCAAAAAATGACACAGTATCCTATGCATATCATGTTCATTTAGGATTTTTATCTCCACAACCAGGTAACCATGATTATTTTGTCGAAGCAGAGACTGGAAAAATCTTAGATCATATTGAAGTTTTACATGCAGCAAGCACCCCAAAAAATATTATTGGGACAACAACAACAGGAACAGGAAAAGATTCATTTGGAAATACAAAAAATTTGAATCTCTTACAATCTAATAATACTTATTATTTAGTAGATCAGACCCGTGGAAAGGGAATTTATACGTATGATGCACAAAATCAAGGAAGTGATGATGACACCTCGTTTCTCCCAGGTGTCCTTTTAAGCAATAGCACTAACAGTTTTACAAGCAAAAATGCACAGGCAGCTGTGGATGCTCATACTTATGCCGGAATTGTATATGATTATTATAAAAACGTTCAGGGAAGAGATTCCTATGACGGAAATGGGGCCAAAATTGTTTCATCTGTTCATTTTGGAAAACAGTATGAAAACGCATTTTGGGATCCAGACCTAAAACAAATGGTTTATGGAGATGGAGATGGATCAACACGTTCATTTACAGCCGCAATTGATGCTGTTGGTCATGAACTAACACATGCAGTAACAGAATCATCATCCAACTTAATTTATCAAAATGAATCTGGCGCACTTAATGAATCAATGTCAGATATTTTTGGAACATTAATCGAATATTATAATAACTCTAATCCCGATTATCTAATCGGAGAAGATTTATTCTTCCAATCGGGACAAGCCCTTCGTTCTATGAGTGATCCAACACAATACGGTGATCCAGACCATTATTCTAAACGTTATACAGGAACGAATCAAAGCAAATTAGTACACACAAATAGTGGGATTATCAATAAAGCGGCGTATCTTGTTGCAGAGGGTGGTACTCATTATGGAGTAACTGTGAACGGTATTGGTAAAGATAAAATGGGTAAGATCTTTTATCGCGCAAATACTCAATATCTCACAGAATCGGCAACATTCTCTCAGACAAGACAAGCCCTTGTACAGTCAGCCGCAGATTTATATGGAACACAATCAGCTGAGGTTACCTCTGTAACCAAAGCATTTGATGCTGTTGGTGTTAAATGATTTGGTTCTGGTGCAGCTCTTGCAAGTAATCTCCTAAACTTGGACATACTGATAGTATGACTCTAAAAAAGAACTTGTAGGGATTCCTACAAGTTCTTTTAATCGGTTCTGGTGCAAAAAGTATAACACTTGTGCAATGAATCTGTAAATCTTGGACATACTGATACTATTACTCTACAAAAGGGTGTGTGATCAGTATGAAAAAGGAAACTTTGTTTAAATGGAAGCACTATCAGCCAGATATTATTCTATTAACTGTACGTTGGTACCTACGGTACAATCTTAGTTTTCGTGATTTGGTAGAAATGATGGAGGAAAGAGGACGATCCTTGGCTCATACAACGATTATGCGGTGGGTCCATCAATATGGGCCGGAGTTAGATAAGCGAATTCGACGTCATCTCAAACAAACGAATGACTCCTGGAGAGTAGATGAAACGTACATAAAAGTAATAGGACAATGGATGTACCTATATCGTGCCGTTGATTCTCAAGGGAACACGATTGATTTTTATCTCAGTAAATCTAGAAACCATAAGGCTGCAAAGCGATTCTTCAAGAAGGCTTTGCGGTCTTTTCATGTTTCAAAACCTCGTGCAATCACAGTTGATAAAAATCCCGCCTATCCGATTGCTATCAGCGGGCTGAAGAAAGAGAAAAAAATGCCGTTAGGCATTCAAATCAGGCAGATAAAATATCTAAATAACATCGTAGAGCAAGACCATCGTTTCATTAAAAAACGTATACGCTCTATGTTAGGACTTAAATCTTTTCGCACAGCTACATTTATTCTTGCAGGAGTAGAAGCCATGCATATGATAAAAAAAGAACAGATTGATTTACAGGATCAGTCTGTTCAAAATCAAAAACAATTCATTCATCAATTATTTGGATTAACAGCGTAAAGAACGATTCCGGTAGGAATCCTCATTGTTTTTTGGAATGTATCCTTTATTTGCACCAGAACCAATGAAATAACTAAACGTTTAAAAAATTTATGGGCGTAACATTTTTGTGCTAAAATATGTAAGGTTATATTGAATAAAATACGTGCGCTAATCACGATAAACTGGCAAAGGAGTGTGTTTTATGGCAGAAAATATTAACATAAACGTTAATGCAGGAAGTAACTATGGACCAGAATCAAAATGGGGGCGTCAGTCTTTCTTTGATGGTGGACTTTTAAGCTTCATTGGTTGGAGTATCTTGGGAGCGCTTATTACAGTGTTCACGCTTGGTATTTGCTATCCGTGGGCGTTGTGTATGGTTTATGGTTGGAAAATTAACCATACTGTGGTTGATGGGCATAGAATGAAATTTAACGGTTCAGCAGTTGGCTTGTTTGGTAACTGGATTAAATGGCTACTTCTAACAGTTATTACACTAGGTATCTATGGTTTTTGGGTTAGCATTAAACTTGAAGACTGGAAAGTAAAAAATACAATCTTCGTTAATTAAGTGGATATTTTGATTCAGTACCTTAAGGAATGCATTATGAAATTACGTACATTAAAAATAATTCAATTAGTGTTATATAGCGTTGTTTTAATTCTTATGATTGATTATAGTAATCATTAAAATATTTATGTAAGGGTTCATGACTTTAATTTCTCTATTAAGTGAGTGCAATAATTTTCATAAATTACTATTTTTAAATAATATAGAGAAATGGTTTTTGAGTTGTCAGAGCTCTATCAGAAAGCAAGCCTGTTCCAGCAGACTTGCTTTTTTTGCTATTTATTAAGTATGCAAAAAATGCCAACGTACCAGTTAGTTATCCTGAAGGGAGCGCGACCTATTGGAGTAAGTTATAGCGTTTTTTACGGTGTTTATAATTATCTGGGCGATTATCAAGCCATTTGCTAAAAATAGAAGACACAACACTAACCACGAGTGGAAAAACAAAATTGGTCAAAGTTTATTCACGTTTCTAAGTCCAATGAATAGACTGAAGGGATCTAATAATGTGATAGAAAAGACTGCTTGTTTTGTATCATTAGTATTTATCACTTGTTTAACATCTTTATGGATTATCATTCTAACATTTGATATTGCTTAGTTGGAGGGGGAAGCTTTATGAATGAATACAAAGCCAAACAACAGAAGCATAAGAAGATGCAACTCGTTATCCATCATATAAAAGAACTCGAACATCATTCAACACTTGTATTAGATATAGATAATCTAGAAACGATCTGTGTGGATTACCACAATAGAAAACACGGAAGCACATTCAAAAAGAAAAATTGTTTACTTACTTATATTTAGTTTACATAAGAGATATTATAGATATTTGAAAAAAAGGAGTAAAATCCGTCTCAAAATGAAAAGAATTCTTATCTTATTGAGACGGAAGGAGAAATTGCGAAGTTATATTTTAAAATCTATATTAGAATTAAAAATCACTGTATGTTCACATAAACAAAGTATAATAAAGAATACTTTTTCCAGGACTATAGGAAACATTCTTTTTCAATATAAAAACAATTAAGTTTTGGGTAAAGCACAACCTATTTAGTCTTAAGTGGTTAAAGTTACCCGTATTGCATTGAAATTTTTTTAACATGTATTTATATGCTAGCTATACCCTATAAGCAACCATGTAATCAATACTAAAATGTATAGGTGAATGTATCTGCAACTAAAAGATATTCATACTGATGAAAGGTGCATGATGCATTTTGTTGGATGAACATAAAATAAACACTCCACAACTTCGCACGAAATACCAATTTTACGAACAATAAGAGAGTCTTTTAAAAATATAATATAGCATCTAGGGATTTCGAACCTATATCCATGAATTTTAGTGTATTGCTTTGAAGTTATATAATAATAATCAAATGCCGATCTACACATAAAGAATCTATATAAACAATTACATATTAATTTACACAAGTTTATCTTACGTTGACCTGATTAACTATAATTAATTTAAGCAATTCACATTTTATAACGCTCTGTAAACAATTTTTAATGTGCTCTGTATATATTTAATCAATTTCATTGTATATACAGTTATATATAGATTTTTCACCTGTTTTTATAGCGTAATACAAATTTATAGTTTGGTTCTCTATAATTAATACTAGAACAATTACAATATCACCTATTTATTTTTGCACGCATTTTAGTAATCCATAATTTAATTATGTAAATAAGTCTGTGTAAAAATTGAATTTAACGCGAACTTGTGTTCGTATCATTTTTCTGTTATAGTATATATGAGGTGATTTTTATGGATTACAGCAAACAACGTCAAAAATCTGTACATCGTAAGAAATTATACGAAAATTTAAATGAAATGCCATTTTACATAGAAGAATTTGTGGAGTACAAAGAATTGCATGATGCCTCTCCCTCCACCCTACTGAATTATGTATATGATTTTAGAGTCTTCTTTAATTGGCTATTATCTGAACAAATTATTGAATTTAAGTCCATTAAAGACATATCCTTCTCTGATTTGGAGAATTTAAGGAAAAAAGATATTGAGAACTTTATGAGATTTCTAAAACTACAACAAAACATGCAAAATTCCTCTGTTAACAGAAAAATTTCAGCTTTAAAATCTTTATTTAAGTATCTTACTTCCCTTTCAGAAGATGAAGATGGAGAATGCTATTTTTATAGAAATGTAATGGCTAAAATTGAAATACATAAAGATAAAGAAACATTAAACGCCCGTGCGAAGCGTATGAGATCTAAAATATTCCATAATGATGACGATCAAGAATTTTTAAATTATGTTAAGTTTGAACATGAAAAAGCTTTAACAAAACATCAATTGTTCTATTTCCTAAGAGATAAAGATCGTGATGTAGCTATTCTCTCTCTCTTTCTTGGTAGTGGTATTCGTGTAAGTGAATTGGCCGATCTTCGTATGGAAGATATAAACTTAAAAGAAAGACTAATTGATGTAATACGAAAAGGAAACAAAGAAGACTCTGTATGGATTACCCCAATTGCATTGAATGATCTTGAAAAGTATATGGAAATTAGAAATAACAAATATGTTCCAGGGAAGGAATTAAAAAATGTGTTTCTATCGAAGTATAAACATACTGCACAGCCTCTTTCGGTTAGGGCTATCCAAGATATAGTAGAAAAATATACTAAGGCTTATGGTAAAAAAATGTCTCCTCATAAATTAAGACATACACTGGCAAATAAATTATATATGGAGGAAAAAGACTCATTACAAGTGATGCAGCAACTTGGGCATACCAGCCAAGATACGGCCTTATTATACACACAGCTTGGAGAAACAACTATTAAAGATAGCTTAGGCAGAATAGGAAAAAATAAATAATAAAAGTTCAGCAATGCAAAATTGCTGAACTTTTATTATTTTCCCTGCTGTAGTGGTTTTAAATGTTATGTATTATTCATTTCATCTTTAATTTTATTATATAAAAAATACATAGGTTAAATTCTAATCTAATTGGTATATAAAAACTCTCTCTTGTTAGATTAGATAAATGAAAATTTTAGATTCCTACAATTGTTGTTTACGTTAAATCGGAATTTAACGAACAGTTGGATGATGGGAAGTAGACCTCCCCTCTTACTTCATAAAGTGTTGTACAAGGGCGTGAAAATGGATAATTTTCAGACAAGAAAGTGGATACTTCTGTTTTTGTTATTGTTTTTGGACAAGAAAACAAGTATTAAACGAATCTTCTTTATTGGTAATTAGATATTTTACGTTATTAATTAGTATCCAGTTTCATTTCCTTCTGCATAAAAACATGTTTTACGATAAAGAAAAAGAATCCATTTTGAAAAAAGATTAATCAAAATAGATTCTCGTGTTAGACATATAAAATTAGTTTTTATACAAGGGTTTAATCTAAGATTCCCAAAAAACTTCTTAAATCAATATTTCATTAAATTTAACGAAGGTTTTTAATTTAAACTTCATTTTAAAGCTATAACTATATTTGTGGCCACCCTTATAGTACTATTCTATTGTAATGCTCCAATCTCCATCTGCTTTTACTCCAAAACTATACATCCCTGAATCTTTGAAAACGTGAGAAGAAGAACCTTCATAAGAACCAATTTTATTCACTAATAAATTCTGATCATTCACTTTAATAATAAAGTTTCTTGAACCTGTATGCTTTAACTTAACAATATGATTTCCACTTGGGATATTAATGAATACTACATCATCACCATGCCCGTTAATTGTCCCTGGAACCGATTCTGATACAAGTGGTGTTTCTTGCGTTATTGCTACATTCCAATCGCCACTCGATTTCACTTCTAAATAATATTCCCCACTAGCCGGAATCGTAGCTGATACCTTCCCTTTATAACTACCTATTGTATTTACTAACAATCCAACATCTTTGCCACTAGAATCTTTTAAATGTATTATAAAGTTTCTTGAACCTGCATTATTAAAATCAAAAAAAGCCAAACCTGACTTTAGATTAACTTTATTTGTGACAGAATCACCAGATCCTTCTAATTTCTGTTTATTATTTTCGTATGATTCTTTTAGCTTTCTATCAGCTTCTTCTTTTGCAACTCTTTTTTCTTCGTTCATTCTATTTTCTTCATCTTTAATGAAATTTCCTAAAGAAGCTTCGTCAGTTAACGTTTCAACTTTAATAACCTCTTTTGCATTTAATACCACTCCTACAATTTGCCCATCTTTAGTATCAAATGTGTATAATCCAGCTGGATCGTAATTGTTATAGTTTCGAACTTTTAACTTACTGTCTTCTTTTTTTTCTTCAAATTCCTTTATACTCATACCGATAGTAAACAATGATTTAATTTCTTCCGTGCTATACTGTTTGTGAGTAGGTTCTCTAGATTCTTCTTTTGCATCTACTTTCCCCACATCTACAGCAGGTTTCTTTTGACTTGTAACATTTCCATCGCTACTTTCAACACTTGTACTATATGGAATTACATTGTCTAGTATGGTATATGTGGTAAATGCAATAAGAACCACAATGAAAGTTTTTAATTTTCCGGATTGTTTTTTTACAAATTGTAAAATTAGTTTTACTGTAGCGCATGCTCCAATAATAAACGTTATTGCGGCAAATCCACCTCTTACTCCAACAGAAAATCCAGATATGATTAAAGCAAGACCGAATGATATACCAGCAATTTTCAGCCATATGATAGCTGGTTTTTTTCTTATTTTCTGTATTAGTGAGTATACTAATAAACTGATTGAAGCAAACATTAAAATTGTTATCAAAATGTCCATACTATTAAGTTCTCTCCCTACAATAATTAACTTAGTAAATATTAATACTCCAGTTATTATAATAACCTTATATGCTGTAATAAGGAAGTGGTGATATTTTTTTATGAAATACAAATAGGAATTCTATTTAGATAACTATATTTTTAACAATAAAAGAAATAACTGTACAAGAACATGAAAATTGATACTTTTTAGACAAGAAAGTATCAATTTTCATGAATGTCTTTTGTTACTTATGTAGAATTAAATTTTAGTTGAACTTCACATTTAATTAGGTTTTACTGAGAACTAAAAAAGAGAGCATGGCTCTCTTTTTATACTATTTACTATTTAGTTTTGTTTCAAATTCAGTTAAATGAGTTGAAGCGTTATTAAACTTTTGTTCAGAAATTTTAATGGATTTTCTTGCTTCTTTCATTCTGTCTTCCATTGGAGCTACATCTCGTATTCCTTGCAATATAGCATTTGCTGCATTTTCTCTATAATTTGCCGCAGCACCAAACTCTTCTCTAAATTTATTTATTTTTTCTTTTAAAGTTGGGTCATTTATTTTATCAGAGGAATTAAAGTTAATATTTTCTTTTGACAATTCCCTGTATTTAGTATATCCAGTTTCCTATCTTTCTACAAAAATTCCTCAAAGAATTAGAGATACAAGTAAAAATAAAACAGCTACTATACTGAAAGCAGCTGTTTCCTAATGTATTTATCTTCTATGCATTTGTAGTAATGTTATCGTTAAATTTTCTAAATCTCCATCATTTTTAATTTCCTGTATGACTTTTCCTTCTTTCATAAAGAGTATCCGGTCACCAATTTCAGCAGCTACATCCATCATATGTGTGGAAAAAATGATCATGGTACCATCTCTTTTTAAAGTCTTTAATATTGTTAAAAACTCATCTACCCAATACGGATCCAGGCCATTTGTCGGTTCGTCTAATATCAAAATTTTAGGATTTCCAAGGTACGCCTGCCCAAATAATAGCCTCTGTCTCATCCCTTTAGATAATCTATGTAACCGTTCATTTTTTTTCTCATTTAAGCCTATTGATTTAATAACTGCCTGTACTTTTTCTTTTCCTATATTTCGAAAAGCAGCATAAAAGAATAAAAATTCTTGAACTGTCATATCTTGCTGTGCATGAAAATCATCTGGCATATAACCTATTTCACTCACATACTGTTTTCTATCTTTCTGTAATTCTATATTCCCTAATTGAACGGTACCAGTTGTAGGTGTTGTAATTCCAGCAATTATATCAAGGAGCGTACTTTTCCCAGCTCCATTCCCACCGCATAATACGATACACTCTCCTTGTTTACTTTGAAATGAGATTGGAGCTAATGCTATTTTCTTTTTATATCTTTTACATACTTCTTTGAGATTTAATACTGTCATTTTTTTCTTCTCCTCTCCACTTGCCACCCCGCCACAAACAAGAACACGATTGTATAGATAATGCAGTATATTAGTAGAATCCAAATAACAGCTTTACTTTGAAAAATCATTACCAATTGATCATATACTTGCCCAAATATTGCTCCACCACCTAATTGAATTACAAATATAATTCGAAGGAATTCTGCTGGGTTGCAAAACAAGAACATTTTTATTAATGGTGCAATCATTGAATATGGAACAAAATTAAGAACACTAATTAAAGCCGTTGGCCACATCATAATAAGAAAGAACCAAACTACGATACTTATGGCTAAAGCTTGCCACCTAGTTATAGAAAAAGAACCGATTGTTATTCCCAGTAATAAAAATAAAAAAATTAATAAAACAGAGAAGATATACGTTGCTACCACCCAAAATATATCAAAATTACTACCGCTTACTAACCCAATGATTATACTTACTCCAAAACTCATTGAAAAAATAGCTGTTTGCGCTATAAATTGACCGATTATTTTACCTATTACATATGAGTTACTCTTTAAAGGATACGTACATAAAAGTCTCCATTTCCCATTTTCCACTTCGCCTGCGATAGAAAATGCTCCTATAATTAACATAAGTAAGGGTACAATATATAAAATAAGGTTTACCATTGTCCCCGCCACATTTGTATAACCTACTAAAGACGGGGTATTTCTTTCCATAACAAATATTAAAGAAAATATAGTTATCCAAAGAAACAAAAACATGTATGCAAGTTTACCCCTTACTGCACTACGCCATTCTGAATATAATATATTCCACATAGCTATTCACCTCTCTACTGAAAAAGACAACCATAGTTGGTTGTCTTTTTCTCACTAATTTTTCATAGTAATAATCACTTATTAGTGAGAATGTCCACTACCATGATCTTTCTTTTCTTTTCCCATCATCTCTTTATTCATTTCCCATTTATGTTCTGCAAGCTCTTTAGAAGAAAGGATTTCTCCAGTATGTTTTTCTACGAAGCTGTCTGCATCTTTCTTTTCTTTAAAAGAAATTACATTATAAGCCATTGGCGTCTTAATTGATTTGTCATATATATATGTAGCTTTATCCACTGCAACCCAATCTTTTGTATTGTAATCTCTTACAAATTTCTCTTGTATTTTTTCATTTTTATGTTCATCCATCCATTTATACATACAACCAATATCATCAAATTTTAGAGCTTTTCCATTTTCTAAAATAACCTCAGTTGGAAACTGATTATCCATTACTGCCATATTACAAATATCACACTTATCATTTTTTTCATTAATAGCAACCGGTTTTGTTTCTTTGTTACCACATCCTACTATGGCAAATACCATACATAAACAAATAGCAAATAACATATACTTAACTCTCATCAATTTTTCCTCCCTAAAATAAACAATATACTTCCCATTAGTAACATACTTACACTTACAATCAAAATGTTAGAGTGAAATGCCATCCCCTCACCTTTTTGCGGAACACCTTTTGGCCTCATGCTAGGCTCTTTATCTAGCAATAAAGATTGATCTGGAATTTTTATGAAACTTTGTAAAATACGCATCCCTGGTGATTGAAAGAACAACTGATATTCTGGAATATCTTGTGTTAACAGAAGAAAATAGGCATCTGCTTTGTATGGAATATTACTAGTACCTGAACCGTCTGCATCTACTTTTAAAGAAGCGTCCCAATAATTATTATAGATATTGTTTTCCCTGCTTTGTGTAGCTTGCGATTCATTAACATTCCCCATCATTACATTTTGAGTAAATTCATTTGCACTGGCATCTTTAAATTGTAAACCGATAAAATTATTAGAAATTGAGTTATCCATAATAGTATTGTGATCTGCCTTTTCTACATAAACCCCTACTCTATTATTAGCAATTTCATTTTGTAAAACTTTTGTTTTTGTCGCATCATATAGTAATAAGCCTTGTGCATGAACATTACTTTTATTGTAAATAAAGCGATTTCCTACTACAGATGTTTCCTTTGTTCCCATAATCATAGCACCTGTTGTATTTTCTTTTGATATATTTTTTTCAACAACTGTCCTATCAGAATACATAAGATGAATGCCATAACGAGACTGCCAGATTGTATTTTCCTTTATTGTATTATTGTCGCTTTGTTCCAAATAAATACCATCACGGGCATTTTGGATTTTGATGTTCTCAATAAGATTGCGATTGGATTGCCATAAATCAATTCCATTAGCCCGTCTTTGTCCAACGATCATACTATTCTCAATCTTTATATCCCTAGCATTTTCTAACTTAATCCCTATATATGACGTATGAACTTCCAATCCACTGATGTAGTGCTTATCTCCCTCTACAAATATTGCTGGCTGATCAGTATTATCATTACATTGTTCTATTTTCAAATCTTTAAGGATAATGTTTTCCTTATTTATTGTAATGACAGGATCTTTACCACAAGAGATTATTTTAGTATTTTTATCTCCTTGTATTGTAAGCGGTTTCGATATTTTAATTGTTTCATTATAAGCTCTATTCTCTAATGTAATTGTTTCATATGGGGAAGCCGCGTCAATTTTTGATTGTAATGTAGACTCCGCATGAATACTTACTCCTGGAAAACAAAAAAATAAAAATAACAGAAGAGGAGAACAAATCTTCTTCATATACAGTTCCCTTCTCTCAAAGCTATTAGTTATCACTATAGAAGAGAATACCAATAATTTGTGTGAAATTTGTGAAAAATAAACGTAGTTTTTGTGATACATATAAGATTATACCTGAAGGTAAAAGAGTTACTACACTTCATTAGAACATGATTTTTAAACAAATAAGTTTGTTTAAAGAAGCCAATACCTACAACTCATTTATTCGCAATTATACATACGATATTTATATAAACCCATTCAAGAAATTACTACAAGTAGTTATTGAATTACGTACAAAAGAAAAGTTTGTTAAGGCAGCCGTATAAGAGCTATGAACATTATTTTTTATTTGCGTATGTAGCACCTTTTTATAGTAACCATGTTTTACTACTTGCCTAACATCATCTACTTCAATTTTCATTATTTGTGAAACATCTACAACAATTGTATTCTGCAGAACACTCACTACAAATCCCGTTAATTGCAAGTTAGGATTTTTACGATATGAAAATTGAACGTAATCCCCAATTGCTGCCTTTTTGTTATGCTCCATTTGGTACCCCCTAAATTATCATTAATTATTCAATAGGTTTCCCCTTTTTTGCTTCTTCATACTGGTTGGCAAGTTTATAAAAGAACACGTAATCCTATTTTTCATAGCCTCTACTGCAGTAATTATACCTATAAGACTTCAATCTTAAATAAAATAAATACTTAATTATTTTATGGATTTTGTATAGCACTTTTATATTAAAATGAAAGTAAATTAACATTCAAAAATTCACTTTCAAATATTATATTATTACTGGCTAAGTAGTTTAGACCTTCTTGTCCTATGTTCAAAAGGTTTAGACTTTCATGTCCAGTTATTGAGACATGAAAGTACCTACAAAATTTATGATAATGGCTATTTATCAACGATTGTTCATGAGATTTTAGTTTAGACTTTTATGTCTTTTTACAATTAATGATTTGTTGTACAAGGACATGAAACTCCAAACTATTTAGACAAGAAAGTCTAAACTTTCGCTTTTAGATATTGGTTGGGACAAGAAACTCTAAACTAAAATTTTATAGATTTACAGAACTAACCACATTTAATCTTGTACAAGATGCTCCCCTTCTTACCTAATGACCTATACCATCATTTCCATTAATTTATTAATATAAATATAATGTTTTTGATGGATTATGAGGGTTACATTATCTTGAAGGAAAACTTTCCCCCCAACAATTCATATATGATTCAAAAGGTCTATGTATTTTTGAAGTCCTTCAAAATGTTTTCTCGAACCTTTCGACACATTGATTTTTATAGAAATATAACTACTTCAAAAGGCGTACCTTTTGAAGCGGAATTTCAAGTAAGTTGCACTCAATGTTTTTATAAATAAAAAACATTATTCAAACAAAAAAGAACCCATTTTGATTAAACTCCCAAAATAGATTCTTTTTATTTATTACTAAATAGACTGTTTAACTTTTTTTTACTTTCGATTTACAATCCATCTTTTTATATTTAACCCTATCATTATGGCAGTTAAAATACTCCATAATCCCACAGTGAAACCTAAAGGATACTGATTAATAAGAGGGATTTTTGTCAGTATATCATTAACAATTAATTTTAAGCCATTTCAACCAACCTCATCCAGTAAATTAATTTTATGGTCTGGAAAGAGTCTATATCTATTTCTAGCCCTACCTACTATACCTTCGTACTTCATTCACCAGCTTTTAGCAACAAGGATCCTGAGAAAGAAGTTAGTAATTAATACTTAAGAGACTGATTCAAATTGACTATTATACAGATCCGCATAGAATCCACCTTTGGCTAGTAACTCCTCATGGTTTCCAGTTTCTAAAATGTCTCCCTCTTTCATCACTAAGATCAAGTCAGCATTTTTTATCGTCGAAAGACGGTGTGCAATGACAAAAGATGTTTTCCCAACTGTTAAACGATCCATTGCTTTTTGAATTAATAATTCCGTACGTGTATCAACTGAGCTCGTAGCCTCATCTAGAATTAATAATGGGGCATTTTCAATCATCGCACGGGCAATCGTAATTAATTGTTTTTGTCCAGCTGATAAATTCGCTTTATCATTTAATACGGTATCATAACCTTTAGATAAGTTTTTAATCGTATTATGCAGCCCAACTGCTTTACATGTTGCTATGATTTCTTCATCTGAAACATTTTCCTTGGAATAGACAATATTGTCGCGAATCGTCCCTTCGAATAGCCATGTGTCCTGAAGTACCATACAGAATAGATCATGCACATATTCACGAGTTAATTGATTTATAGGAACACCATCAATAGTAATTTCTCCACTGTTGAGTTCATAGAATCGCATTAATAAATTGACTAATGTCGTTTTTCCAGCGCCCGTTGGACCTACGATAGCTACTTTTTGTCCTGCATTCACTTTAGCAGAGAAGTCTTTTATGATTAGACGATCTTTATCATAGCCAAATTTAACATGATTAAATTCCACATCCCCTTTGACATTGTCTAATCTCATTGTTTTTTCACTTTCATCTGACAATTCTTCTTCTGCTAAAAATTCAAATACGCGTTCACTTGCTGCTGCTGTAGATTGCAGATTCGTTGCAGCTTGTGCTAATTGTGATAAAGGCTGTGTGAACAAACGAATATAGACCATAAAGGCAACGATTGTTCCAATTGTAATTACACCATTTGTCACAAGTAATGCACCAACAATACAAACTGCTACATACCCAAAGTTCCCGATAAATTGCATGATAGGCATCATAATCCCAGACATAAACTGTGATTTCCAAGCATTATCAAAAAGACGATCATTGATTGTATGGAATAATTCTTTTGCTTCCTTTTCGCCGTTATATGCTTTTACGATATGGTGACCTGCATACATTTCTTCAATATGTCCATTGATTTTCCCAAGTTCAGCCTGCTGCTGTACGAAGTATTTTTGAGAACGCTTCATAATCAATGTCATTAGAATAAATCCAATTAAGGTTGCAACAATTCCTGTTATAGCCATAATCCAGTTGGTATAGAACATCATTATCAATGCGCCAACAAAAGTTGCGATTGCCGTTACTAATTGTCCTAGGCTGTTATTTAGCGTTTGGCCAATTGTATCAACATCATTTGTTACACGGCTTAATATATTTCCATAACTCGTTTTATCAAAGTAACTTAAAGGGATTCGATTCATTTTTTGCGATAATTCTGTACGCATTTTTTTTGTGATTTTTTGTGTTACCGTTGCCATTATAAACCCTTGTATATAATTAAATACCAAACCTAATCCGTAGAGAACCACTAAAATGATTCCAATATTTTTGATTGCACCTAAATCAATGTCACCCCTAATCCCTTCTTGGATAATGTCGGTCATTTCACTTAATTTTTCTGGGCCATATACATTAAATGCAGAACCCACAAAAGCTAATATTAAGGCGAAAATAACAATGGGTACATAAGACTTACAGTAGGAAATCAGCTGTTGAATCGTTTTTTTGAAATTGTTTACTTTTTGTCCTTGGGCCCTGCCACCCATTGGACTATGCCCTCCGCCCATCTGTCTCTCATTTTTTGAGTTTTTTTCATGATCTCCAATGGTATAATCATTTTTGGCCATCAGTCAATTCCTCCTTCGAAAGCTGAGAATATGCAATCTCTTGATACGTCTCGCAGTTATCCATTAATTGTTCATGTGTTCCATTCCCAACTACTTCTCCCTCTTCAAGAACAATAATGCGGTCTGCATCTTTAATTGTTCCGATGCGCTGTGCAACAATTAAGGTAGTGGCATCCTTCGTTTCTTTTCTTAAAGCAGAACGTAGAACCCTGTCTGTTTTGTAGTCTAATGCCGAAAACGAGTCATCGAATATATATATTTCAGGTTTTCGATAAATTGCACGAGCAATCGATATACGCTGTTTTTGTCCCCCAGATACGTTTGTACCACCTTGTGATATCTGCCCTTCATATTGTCCTTCAAGTTTTTCCACGAATTCTTTCCCTTGTGCAATTTCCAATGCTTCTTTGACAGCATTTAGTGATGAATCCATATGTCCAGATTCTCCATAAGAAACGTTAGAAGTTACAGTACCACTGAATAACACAGACGATTGTGAAACGTAGCCAATTTTATCATGTAGAGTTTCTTGTCTGTAATTCTTTACATTTATTCCATCAACCAATACTTCACCTTCAGAAACATCATTGAAACGAGGAATTAAATTTACCAAACTTGTTTTTCCACTCCCCGTGGATCCAATAAAAGCTACCGTTTCTCCTTTTTTTGCAGTAAAGCTAATATTACGAAGAATATGGTTCTCTGAATCTGGATATTTAAAGCTAACATTGCGGAACTCAATCTCTCCCACAATACCTGGTTTTCCTTCTGTAACTGTACCCTCTTTAATTGTCGCTTCTGTTTCAAGTACTTCCATAATACGTTTTGCTGATACCGTAGCACGAGGTAACATAATAAAAATCATACTTACCATCATAAACGCCATTACAACTTGCATGGCATACGCTGAGAAAACAACTATATCCGAGAAAACTGTAATTCGATTTATCATCTGTGCTTCGTTAATCAAATAAGCACCAATCCAATAAATTGCAACACTTAAACCAGACATAATTGCAGTCATTCCTGGTCCAATAATTGCCATTAAACGATTGGCAAAAAGATTTGTTTTTGTTAATTCCATATTAGCTTTTTCAAATTTATTTTCTTCATAGCCCTTAGCGTTATAGGCACGTACGACGCGCATCCCTGTTAAGTTCTCACGAGTTACACGGTTTAAATTATCAGTAAGAGTTTGGATGATTTTGAACTTTGGTATTGCAAATAGAATAATCACAGCTAACATCATGCATAAAACGACAACTGCTATACCTGTCGCTGTTGTCAATTGCCAGCTCTTTCCTGAAATTTTCATGATTGCCCAAACAGCTAGAATTGGTGCTTTTACAATTATCTGTAATCCCATTGCCACAATAAATTGAATTTGCGTAACATCATTAGTTGAACGAGTAATCAAGCTTGCTATCGAAAAACGATTAATTTCTTCCAACGAAAAAGATAAAGTTTTATCAAAAACTAATCCGCGTAGACGTTTTGATAATCCCGCTGCAACCTTAGCAGCAAAGTATCCTACAATAACAGCAGTAACCATACTTCCTACTGCACAGAGTAGCATATATGCTCCAGGTCCAATAATTTGAGAAAAGTTCGTACCCTCCATTTGGATTAATGTCGTGATTTCAGCCATATAGTCCGGTAGCTTTAAATCAAGCCAAACCTGTACTGTAATGAATGCTATACTTAATAGAACAAGTATCCATTCATTCTTTTTTAAATACTTAAATATTTTCAACATATCGATTCCCCTTTTACCTTATAGTGTAAGATATTCGAAAAATTATTATGCAGTCCAGTGCTGAACTACAAATTTAGCAATACACATTAAAACTGCCCATTTTTCCGAAGCCTATAAGGGATTTTATATATGATTATAAGAACAAACGCTTTGAAAGCTCTACAAACTTCTACACGTCTTCTTTCCGAAGCTTTTTCAGTTTCATTTCCATTTTCTTAATTCCTTGTTCGTGTTTCTCTAAAATGATTTGTTTACCAGCATCCATAGAAATGATATCAGCTATCTCAAATTTTATTTTCATTTCATCTAGAATTTTAATATATTAACGAAAGAAACAAGTTTGACAAACTTTCACATAGATATAGAAGAATGTAAACCAGAGAATCTTTCTATCCTTTCTGGTTTACATTCTTTTTGGTAAAAAAGAGAATCATCTTTGAATCGACTAACTTATTTTTTCATTCAGCACATCTGATTGATCCGAAATTGGAACTGTTGTCCGCTTAAGGAAAAATGAGAGAATAAATGCAAAACCAGCAATAACAGCTGAGACAAGAAATGCATCATTGATTCCTGAAATAGTCGCTTCCATGGAAATATGCTGTTGTATTTTTAATAAAGCATCACCTGTAGGTGCACTTGTTAGCTTGCCCATAGTATCCGTCATCATTTCTTCTACATGTATTGCCGTACGATTAGACATAATTGTAACAAGTAGACTGCCACCAATTGCTCCAGATACTTGTTGAATTGTACTATTCATTGCTGTACCATGTGGTGTGAATTTTGGTGGTAATTGATTTAAACCGTTCGTCATAATCGGCATCATAACCATTGAAATACCGAGCATACGTGCTGCATATAAGACGACTAAATGCGTATACCCTGTTGAACCTGTTAGCTGACTAAATAAGAATGTGGTAACAATCACGATAGCTAAGCCAATAAATGCCAACATTTTCGGACCAAACTTATCAAATAATTTCCCTGTAATTGGCATCATAATCCCCATAATTAATGCTCCTGGTAACATGAGTAAACCAGAATCCATAGCAGAAATGCCACGAATGTTTTGTAGATAAATCGGTAATAACAGCATGGCAGAGAACATTGCCATATTTAACGCAACAGAAATGACGGATGATAGAGCGAACATTGGATATTTATATACTCTAAAATCAAGCATTGGCTCATCAAGCTTAAATTGACGAACGATTAACCCGACTAATGATGCCAGTCCTAATACAATTGTTAAATAAACATTTGGTGAATCCCAGCCGCTGTTACCAGCAGAACTAAATCCATATAAAATACCACCAAAGGCTAACGCAGATAACACGACGGATAAAACATCAATGGTATCATTAGTTTTTTCTTTATAATCCTGTAATTTAAAGTAACCTAAAATCCAGACTAAGAACATAATTGGTACCATCATTAAGAATAAAATTGGCCAATCATAATGTTGAATAACCCATCCAGATAAAGTTGGACCAATAGCTGGTGCGAAAATCATTACTAAACCAAACATTCCCATAGCGGAACCACGTTTTTCGGGTGGAAATGTTGTGTATAATACGTTCATTAGTAGCGGCATAATAAGCGCTGCTCCTGAAGCTTGAATCATACGAGCAGATAATAATATTGGAAAGCTTGGTGCAAATCCACCGATTAATGTACCAACTGTAAATAATCCCATAGCGGTTAAGAATAGACGTCTAGCTGTATATTTTTTGATTAAAAATGCAGTTGTCGGGATTAAAATCCCATTGATTAACATGTACCCCGTCGACAACCATTGTACGGTTGAAGCACTCACATCAAAATCCTTCATAATAGCTGGTAGAGCTATGTTAAGTAACGTGTTACTTAATAAAGCAACGAATGCCCCAGTCATTAATATAAACAATAATCCAAAAGAAGTTTTTGATTGTTTTTCGGACATATATATACACTCCCTTCACCTTTTGTACTTCGTGTACATTTATATACTTTCGGTTTAATAAAACTTATGATACATCATTAGCGGTCTATTATCAACAAAAATATACCATCCGTACAAAATTGTACGGATGGTATATTTTTGTTATAATCTTATTATAAATATGGAAGCATAAATTACAAAGGAGTGCAGATAGTGAATAAGAAAAAAAAGTATGTTATAGATAAGGCACATGAATTATTTATTGAAAAGGGATATCATGCTACATCTATTCAAGATATTTTAAATCATAGTGGGATTTCAAAGGGTTCTTTTTATAATTATTTTTCTTCCAAAGGCGAACTGTTTAAAACTGTATTTAGTTCCATTCTAGAAGAGATAGAAATAGAACGGGATAAACTACTCATTGGAGAAGATTGTACAGATATCACTGTCTATATAGAACAAGTTATTCTTATAATGGAGCTTAATAAAAAAAATAAATTAATGCAATTAATCGAAGACGTGATTGTATCTAATGATCCAGAGTTGATTACATTCATAAAACAGTCTAAATATCTATTTTTAAATTGGGTATATAAACGATTCTTAAATATCTTCCCAGAGAATAAAGCAATTTATTTAATGGATTGTGCAGTTATTTTCATTGGTATTTTGCAGAATATCCTTCATACGAATAATGTCTGGAATGAAACAATTACAACAAAGCAGATTGTTTCATATTGTATGGATCGAGTAAATACCATCTTAGAAGATATTAGTAAAAAAGACATTCAGCTATTTACACCCGATCACATAAATGAATTATTACCTCAATCAAGTTACAATGATTTTTTTAATAATGAGTTCTCAATTGCTACGTTAAACTTAAAAAAAACAATTGAGAAGACATTAAATGATAAAGAACAGAAAATAACTACCTATTTAAGTCTGTTACATTTTATACAAGAAGAAATTATGTATAATAAGGAAAATCCGAGGATATTTTTAATCGAGAGTGCTTTATCAACATTGAAAAACAGTCATGAACTCAATAAGAGGCAGGAGTATATACAGTACGAAGAAATTTTAAAAAGTATGAATTATCATCCGATTTCATAAAAAATTGTAAGTAAGAATGATAATCCAATTGCATCTCGGTTCAAACTAAGGAAAAATATTTCAACAAAGATTAATTAATTTGTAAACATCCTATACAATTAAATACGAATGTATATGTGAAAAATTCAGCTTAAAATCAGATTTGAACTAAAAGTAATCCCATAATCTATTTTTACACGTATCTCAGCTGCCCCATCAAACTACTATTTTGAAGTATTCCCAAAACGAAATTTTCATCTCTCTACAACTATTTATATGAATTTAGTTCGTTTTTGGGGGATAATAAATTTCTTAACTTGAGGACGATGGGATACCGCTAGCATTTCGGAAAAAAACAAGCTAAGCAAAAAAAATAAGCTGTCTATATAGACAGCTTATTTACATAATTATCGAAAACGGAAGTTAATGTATCTATTAGTATTGGGAATCAATGAGTGTATAGGTTTTGCTGCAAAGTTTGAAAAAGCATAAACAGGTTGGTAAATGAGGAACAATGTTTAGGAAGTAGCTAGTAATTGTTGAAGTTCATTGTACGTTGAAAAGGCGGAGTCTCTTTGAAGACTTCGCCTTTGTTTATATAGGGCATGAATGGTCTCGATACCAATTATAGTACGTGAAGCATGACGAAGATTTTGGAATCCAGAAGATTTGACAAAGCGCCGTTTTACATGTCGATGATCCTGTTCAATCAGGTTATTGAGATGCTTTATGGTACAATGTTTCAAACTCTTTTTTTGATTTATTGTTCTTCCTGGCCCACATGTAATAGAAACATACATTATTTTTTCTGTTCTCTTTTTTTCTCCTTCTAACAGGTAATACGGATCGTAAAAAAATTGGTTAGATGGATAGGGAAAAACATTTGAAAGTAATCATTTTCAGGAACTTCGAAATGTTCAATTAAAGAAAGGTGAATACTATTGCTTACCTTTTTAATTCTTCTTTATTCGATAGACCTTCAGGGTAATAAACGTTAACAAAAGGCATATACTCTCATTCCCTTTCTTGTTGTGTGGTTTTGAGATTAATTGTTATTTTGAAATATGCAAAACTTCATATATTGTAAGGTTGTCTGATGAGTTAACTTTTGGTTTTTCTTGATAAAAACTGAATTGACTATATCCCCATTTATCTGGATTATAAACTAATAAATTCCCCAAACTTTTTTCTGCATTTTCCACATAGTGATTAATAGTATTAAATGGCGTATTGGTTAATGATTTGCTTTCAGTAATATTCCCTGCATATTCAACAACATATTTACTTTTAATAAAATCTTTTTCTAAGTCAATAGACAAAGGAACACCGATATTAATTTGTTGCCATCCGAAGGATTCTAAAATATTGTCATAAAAACCATCAAAGATAAATTTGTTCATTCCTTGATAGTTATTCCAAATATATAACGGTGCATAGGAATTATATGAACTTTCATTCTTCTCTGCCTCAGTGATTAAATACGCTTTAAAGTTAAGCCCTGGAAAACTGTCCGTCTTGTGTCCATTGTCTTGCACCCTTTTTTTAATAATCCCCATATCATAATCTTTTGGCAAAATGACCTTATATTGCATTCCAATCATGTTCATCACTCACTTTCAATATTATATAAATTATGATAAATCGATATTAAATAAATGTAAAATAGGTATAAATTATACACGGTATCATTTATAATGATACCCAATAAGGGGTGTTATGTTAATTAAAAGGTAAGTATATATAATTGTTTTTGAAGATTCTCAATATATAAATAGATTAATTTTAGTTTGAAGTTTATAATTAATTTGTGAGAAATTTTATAACAAAGGGGCATACATATGTTAAATTACATCTGCACTACATGCGGCGTTCAATATTCTAAAAGTCAAGAAGTTCCTTCTGATTGTATAATTTGTAATGAAGAAAGGCAGTATATTAATCCATCTGGACAATCATGGACTACTCTTGAAAAAATGCAAAAAAGTAAATTATATAAAAATGAAATTTTAAAAGAAGAAACTGGTTTATATAGCATTAATACAAAACCTGAATTTGCAATTGGGCAGACAGCTTATTTAATACAAAGTCAAAATTTTAATGTTTTGTGGGATTGTATTACTTATTTAGATGAAAATACAATACAAGAGATACATAAATTGGGAGGTATACAAGCAATTGTACTTTCCCATCCTCACTATTATTCTACACAAGTAGAATGGGCAGAAACATTTAATGTTCCAATTTATATTCATGAAGATGATAAAGAGTGGGTAAATCGTTCAAGTAGACAAATTATTTTCTGGTCTGGAGAATCTTTGGTATTAACTGATGAGATTACAATTTATCGTTTGGGAGGGCATTTTAAAGGTGGAGCTATTTTACATTGGAAAGATGGCAGTGATAAAAAAGGGCTTCTTCTGACAGGCGATATCATTCAAGTTGTTGCAGATCGTCAGTGGGTAAGTTTTATGTATAGTTATCCAAATTTGATTCCGTTACCAGCTAATAAAGTAAAAGAAATGGTAGATAAGATTAAAGACTTACCTTTTAATCGTTTGTATAATGCATTTCATAGAGTAATAATCGAGGATGCAAATGAAGCTGTTCAAAGATCTGCTGATCGCTATGTAAAAGCTTTACAAGGAACACTTTTTCATACTTAAATCTTAAAAATAAAGAATGACTGTTAAAACAGTCATTCTTTATTTTTAGATTTATATAGGGGTACAGCCGCATGCCCATCAACTTAAGAATTTTATAATGCCCCATTGCTATCAAGCTAATATTTTATAGTACCCCCAGAACGAAATTTTGTATTAACTTGTAACAAAAAAGCTTATTTTTTTGTTTTGAGGTATTTGCTTTTCTTAGCTTGATGGTGATGTGGTGATCCCTAAAAACAAGGACAATAAAAAAGACCGTCTAACGACGGTCTCATGAAGTAAAGCCCCCCTTTAGTTGAACAAAAGCAGGTAAGTTTCTCATGATTTCTCACTTCTTAAATTTTTTTTGTTTGACAAAGATAAAGTGGTCTTCAGGCTTCCAAACGTGCAGATGGTCAGCGATGTATCCGCGTAGCCACAACACGCCATTAATTCGTCTAAGATAAAAGCCTTTCGGAAAATCATCGTCTTTAGTTAATATTTCCGATGCTATTGTGATGGAGCCAGATGGAGCTTGATGTTGTTGTGAGGCATTCCCCAAATAACCTTCAGGCTGTTCCAGATACTCCAATCTTAGTTGAGGTCCCAGCTCAAGCGGACACAATTCCAAACCAAGTTCGCTCGCTCTTTTAAAGAGCTGAGCCGTAGTAGCTCCATCAGGAAAGCCAAGGTCTATAACGGTTAGTTCAACGGTCTCCAGGCTGTACTTTGTATTAGAAGTCGTAAATTTATCATCAGCTAGCAGTCTTTCTCCATACTCATTCATCAAAATGGAGTATTGTTGCAATTTCTGAATAAGCTGTGATTTCGTAAGTCCGCCAACCTCTACTGTTCTAGTAATAATTGGACAATCAGGGTATATTCGCATTTGTAGTCACTCCTAAAAAATTGGGTATAAGAATTTAAAATTAATACATTCTACAATTTTCCATAAATCCCTTTGTTGGAGTAAAGACCCATCGCTATTAAGCTAACAAAATTAAACTTTCTTAAAATGAAAAAATACGCTATTCTTTCTGTAGAATCATAGGTAAGGATGGCGTTTTTTATTGATTACAAATGGTCAATTGGTGTTCCCGTCCGAAAGAGGTATGAAATAGAGTCTTAAATTACAGTCCAGTTTATAAAAATCACCCTATAAAGGGGACTATGGAAAATGCTAATCCGTCCTATATGAGGTACCATCAACATTTTAACGTTTGTTGATAGTACCTCATATATTTTCAACAAAACAAAAAAGCATTTCATTTAAATTAGATGCGGAATGTGTCAAGTACATTATCTTTTTCTTCCTTATTAATCCCGATGTATCTTAGTGTAATTTGTGGTGTACTATGATTCAATATTTCTTGTAACATAGCAATATCCTTTGTTTGCTTGTAAAACCAATATCCAAATGTTTTACGCATGGTATGGGTACCTAAAGATTCGACTCCGGCAAAACCCCCGGCTTTTTGTAACTGTCGATAGGCTTGAATTTTACTAATGGGTTTATCACCTTTTCGAGAAGGAAATAACCAGATACTTTTTAGATCTTCAGCGTATGGAAGTACTTCCTCAAAAATGGATGTAATATTTATGATACGCTCCTTTTTTGTCTTTCCTTCTTTCACTTTAAATTCTTTCCGTTTTTTTCGCTTCAGTTTTAAAATTTCATTCGTTTCCATTTTGAGTAAATCACTTACACGTAACCCCGTATTAATACCAATTAAAAATAATATATAATCACGATCTGAACAATGACGTTTGAGCGACCATTTCATATCATTAAGCTGTTCTATGCTCCGAATTGGTTGTACATCAATTAAATGTTGCTTTTTATCCATCTGCTTTTCAATCCCTTTATTTTCAATGATTTGAATGTATACTTTTTTGTCTATTTTTATTACATCAGTGAAATTAGATAAAAGTCAATGTTTAAGGAAAAATGAAAGTAAACTTTTGGCTAAAAGTTTACTTTCGTTTCTATTAGAAAAACAAAAAGACTTTGTAGCAATTGCTACAAGGTCTTTTTAAGATAACAACAATAATACCTTTGGTTCGTATCAATTTGCTATTTTCATACTTTTGTAAAACTCATTTTCACTATATGAACATTAAACATGTTTTAAGCAATCAACTACATTAGAATCATTACGACCACTCCGAAAATAAAGCATAAAAGCCGAGATTCCTTAACGTGGGAAAATCGGCTGTTTATCTTCCAGAAAATGTCTTAGCGTGGGTTTTATGTCATTTGGTTGGCGGGACCCCTACTACTGCTTAAAAAATTATGCTTTTCCACTCTTAAAACATATTATAAATAAATTATACTAACTACCTAAATTGAAATTATATAAAGATATAAAAATGTAATTTTATTTAAACAAATCTATTTTTAAACAACAAAGAAATTTTATATATGTTAGTTTAAGCTAGTCTCTTTCTAGAATTTTATCAAGGTATTTATCTAGAGAAATATTGAATACTTCTTTAAGAATCTGTTGATACTCTTCTTCATTTATAATTCGTTTACTTTTTTGGCCTTTTCTAGTTTCTGTAAAACTTTTTTTAGTAAGTGAAATATGTCCATCTTCAATTAATTTGCAGACAATGTATCCTTTGTTAAAAGGTGATTCGGGGTGCTCTACAATAATATTTTGTATAGCATTTACTTTGTTTGTATCTATTTCATCTAATGAAAACGCAAACCCAGTGCACCATGTATTAGTAGGTTCAGAATTAAGGAATTGGGCACTCTCCCCATCTTCTCCTTTTTTCAATTCTAGTAGGTAAGTTCCTTTTTCAGTATTCTGTTTACGAATACGATATTTTCCCGTTTGAGATGAGATCACTTCACCACTAAATGGAACTGGGTGTAATGGAAGATGTGAGGCAAGCCCCCCATCTATAATATATTTCTGATTATTATAATTTAAAATAATAATCACATGTCCATCGTCAGGCTTCCACTTATCACCACCTATATCGTAGACCGTACCAGATATACGATAGACATCAAATCCACAATCAAGTAAAAAATAATATAATACGGTATTGAGCTCGTAACATAGTCCTCCGCGTTGAGTTAGGAGTAATTTTTCTTGAACATTTTTTCTAGTAATTTTCCGGATATTTTTGTTCATAACGTCTAAATTTTCATAAGGTATTACATATGCCATTTGCTGAAGAATTTCATGTAAATTTTCAAACCTTACATCTTCTTTCGGAGATATCTGTAACCGTGAGAAAAAATTTTTTTGTAAATCAGTCAACATTGTATATAACCTCCCATTTATAGAAAATTTAACCATCTAACATAATGATACACTAAATAAATATATAATCAAGTGTAATAAAAACAAATCAAGTTATTTTATGGCTTGTTTTTACATAAGAAGCCTCACCATATCAAAAAAGAAAATTGTAAGCTTAGACATAATTCAGGCAAACTTTTATTTTCTATTGATGTTCTTCTTATTTACAGGGCAATTAACTTTTGCTAGCTAATTTTTTAATTTCTGGAAAAATATACTTATTTATCCCTTTTCTCATATAGTATCTTTAATAATCATTTATGAAAAAGGCGAAAACAATACTATTGGTTTTATCTTCCCTTGTTGTTAAATACAGCAATTGTATCCCTGATAGAGTTTTATACTACTTAAATATGAGATTAAAAAATTAATTTTAAAAGAAAAGAGAACCCATATAGGCTCTCTTTCCTTGGCATACTTACAACATGGAGAATGTTGAGACAACTCTTTCAAAACTTTATTAGGGGAAAGTTTTAAAAAATGTACTCACAATAACCTTTACATAAATGTAATATATAGTAAATTGATATAAAATTTTCTAATTATTTGTAACTTTCTGACACGCATTATAACCCTTGTCCTACAAGAAGGTACTAATGTATCGCTATTAAGCTAAAAAAACAAATATCCCCAAAAAGAAAAAACAAGTTAAATTACCCATAGATAACTATCTTACAATCAATTACATCCTTATTTTTTGATATCAAATAATAAAGATGTAATGTTTAAAGGAGGATTCAGATTGGTTAAAAACTGAACTTTACAAATAGTTATTTTAATACTTGGTGTAAGTTCTTCTGTATCAAGTAAGAACGGATACTTTTCTCCAGTTATAGAATGGTCTTTACTGATTATAAGTATTATTATAATCAGTACTGCAGTATAGGTTGATTACTACACGTCTTTGTATATCAACCTTAATATCTTTCCATTTTCGCTAAATTAGCTAATAGAAACTCCTCTGTTATTCAATTTAGAAGTGATATAATTAAATAAACGATACCATCTATGAAATTCATATTAAAAATAACCGGTTATGCTCAGACCGAGAACATGGATGCAGGAGGTTAACCGATGACACAAGTACAAATACCCAACCAACGAGTAGAAAAAAAGCGCAACTTCAAATTAGTTAAGTTTACAGGGATTGCTGTTTTGATGATTGTTCTAATCACGGCTGCATTCACCATTTGGACACCTCAGCCAAGCATTTGGGTGCTCCAAATGCTTGGCAGCAAGAATAATCCTGAAAATTATGGCTCCCACCCATCCGATTTGCCGGCTCTTATGAAACAAACTCGGGTTCTCTCTGACATCTCATATCCATCCAAGTACCAAGAAAATAAATTGGACCTTTACCTCCCTCAAACTGATTCGAAGCCACTGCCTGTGATTATCTTTATCCACGGTGGAGGCTTTATTAATGGAGACAAGTATATGCCTGCGGATTATTCAAGGGCGCTTGCCTCGGAAGGATTTGCTGTAGTATCCATGAATTACGAGTTAGCGCCAGGGGCCACTTTGTTTGATCAGACGAAGCAGGTCGGCGAGGTATTGTCTTATTTGCAGCAGTTAGCTCAAAAATACCCCTTGGACCCATCGCAGGTGATCTTGGCCGGTTCCTCAGCGGGAGCTTTCTTGGCCGGGGAGTTTGCCCTGATCCAAACCAATTCCGAATATGCAAATCTCGTGGGAGTCCCGCAATCCGTATCGACGAATACAATCAAGGGCTTATTACTATATAGCGCCCCCTACGATATTACAGCATTTCAGCATAGTGATCTAAAGCCCGTGCAACAATTCATAATCAAACGTATGGGCTGGGGCATTTTGGGTGATAAGAACTGGATGGACAATCCGAAGTTTGATGTCTTAAATCTGTCAAAGTATATCACTAAAGACTTCCCTCCTGCATTTGTAACCGACGGCAACACGAATTCATTTGAAACACAAGCCAGGACTTTCGTCGCTACACTTCAAGAAAAGGACGTCCCAGTTACTTCTTTATTTTTCAATCCCAATGAGATAAAAGCTGGTCACGGCTATCAGTTTGATATGGCCTCTCCAGCCAGTATACTTAGTCTGAAGCAGACAAAGACGTTTCTGAAGGGGATCACTTCCTCTAACTAATCTTTGAGGTATTTGCCCGATCAATCTGTTTTATAAAAATCATATTCTTATATTAAAAGAGCAACTCCATTTTGATCAAACTTTATTCTAAAACTACAACCTTCAAATAAAATAATTATATTTGAGGTAACACCACATCGCCATCGAGCTAAAAAAATGTATCTATAAAGCGAATAAATACGCTATTCTTTCCTATGATTCTACAGAAAGAATAGCGTATTTTTTCATTTTAAGGAAATTTAGTTTTGTTAGCTTAATAGCGATGGGGCGGGACCCCTTTAATCATTTAGGGCAACTTTCTTACTTTGATTTGTTGCTTTTGCAGTTGCGATATATACCCCGATTAATACAAATATCATTCCGATTATTTCTTTCCAGCTCATGATTGAACCATAGAATACTACGGAAATTTTCGTTTTGGGGAGCAACCAATTTCTTGACTTGATGGCGATGTGGCGAGACCCCTTACCAAACTCCTAAATGAAATGTATAGCTGAGTAGTTACCTTATTTTTCAAAAAAACATTCTGATTATTTCTTTTTCACTTCTTCTACAAATTCCCATGTCTCTCCGTTATCTTTTGATTGATAAAGTGCACTACTATCGCCATTGTAGTCTCCATCTGCCCCTTGCCCAACTAACATATTAAAAACCCCATCTTTCTCATATGGCATACTAGGAGAATCAAAAGGACTTATTGTGGACTGTGTATGATCTAATTTCACTTCATGCAGCGGATATTCTACCTTTTTGAAAGATACCCCCCCATCATCTGTGCGATATAACTCTCCCTCATTACCAGAAGGTCTAACTGCTCCTAAAAACCCAAGTTTATCATTTATAAAAGTGATCCCTGATACACTACCAATCCCCCTATTAAATGGGTCTGGATTGATAACCTCCCATGTTTCCCCTTCATCACTAGTCTTGCTTAATGAATAAAAGGCGCTCCCTAATGCTTTATCTGTCATATTTAGTTTATAACCAACTTCTTTTGATAGGAAAAACTGTTCTTTTTCATTCTTTAAATCTTGTTGTTTCTTCTCTTTAAGCCTATCTTCATTTGGAGGCGTCTTTGATTTACTCCAACTTGCGTCACATATTAAGTTATATCTAGCAGGGACTAGCTCTTTCTCTTTTCCAGGGACATATATAGATACAGTATATCCAATGATATCAGAAGCTGCTTCTTTAAGACTCTGCCCCTTACCATCCTCAGTAATATTAATAATTCCCTCTGTATTGGATCCCCAATTTCTTTTTCCATAATAAATCAACCCATACTTACTTTCATTCCACTTTCTAACCGTTTGCTTAACTGGAATCGCCTTAACCGTTTTAATTAAAGGTTCTACTAATTTATCATCATCATAATCAGGCTTTGCATACCCGTCTCGTATTATAGTAATATCTTCTGATTTC
>NZ_JBIYDV010000024.1:0-90758 GCF_044909215.1 Bacillus sp. RC252
TTGAACTTTCTCCGATCCCAATTTTCTCTCATTATACAAGAAATACCCTATAGAATAGACTTTTTTTCAGTGTCTATTCTATAGGGTACATTTTATATTTCTCCCATACTTTTGCTTTACTTTATAACGCTCTCACTTGTTTCAATGGCCAGAAAACAGCTTGTCCTTTTCCGACAATTTCATCTTCTGAAATAAATCCAAACATACGACCGTCTTTAGAAACTTCACGATTATCTCCTAAAACAAACACTTGGCCTTCTGGCACTTTCGTTTTCCCTGTGATTTGTTCTAACGTAAAATCAGGAGTTAATACACGACCAGACGCCTTTTCTTTAAATTCTTTTAAATACGGTTCTTCCATCGCTTTTCCGTTTACATATAAAACATCATCTTTATACTCAACTGTATCACCTGGTAAACCAATTACTCGTTTTACTAAATCGTACCCTTCTTTTCCGTGGAAGACGATAACGTCAAAACGATCTAACCCGCTTATACTATAACCAATCTTATTCACGAGAACTCGCTCATTATTTTCTAAAGTTGGCATCATCGATTCACCTTGTACTAATGACGGCGTAAATAGCACCCCACGAACGATAAAGGCAATCGCAAGTGTAATACCTATCGTCTTAATCCATGAGATCAATTCTTTCTTCGTATTTGTCTTCATCGTCTCTCCTCTTTCTTACATACTTACTTTATTATTTCAACTAACTCTTGTACTAAATTTAGGTCAATTTCAGAAAAACATGACTTACCTTCTCTAACCGCTGTACCTACATGCGCCTGCGTAATTCCAGTTTCATCTAGCAATTGTTTTACATTCTTTTTCGTTACTCCGCTTCCGACAACAAGCTGTATATTCCCTTCACTTTCCTTTTGCATTGCTGCAAGAACCGGAATATTATCTACTACATTTCCTTGTCCGCCTGAAGTTAAAACGTGAGTAACTTTATTGAATTTCTTCAAAACTTTCATCGCTTCTACTGGATTTTCTGTATCATCTATCGCACGGTGATACGTTACATTTATTCCATCTACAACAGATAATAAATCTACTAATTTCTCTTCATTAACTTCATTTTTTTCATTTAACACACCGAATACAACACCAGCAGCTCCAAGATTTTGAGCAACTACAATATCTTCTTTCATCATTTCAATTTCTTCTTCCGTATATGTAAAAGACTTCGCATGGGGACGAATCATAACATGAACTGGTATTTGCACTGCTTCTACTGCTTTTTTTATAAAAGCATAGCTCGGTGTTAAACCACCTTCTGTATATGATGAAATGAGTTCAATTCGATTTCCACCAGCCTTTTCAATTCGCTTCACATCTTCTAAACAAGTTGCAATAACCTCTAGCATGAGATAACCTCTTTTCGTACTTTTTTCTTATTATACAGTAGGTGAAATAAGAAACATAGCATTCCACTATAAAACTACAAAAAGAAGAATGAAAAGAAAGATTTATTGAATTGATAATAAATATCATATATGTTATGTTTTTCTTAAAATTATACATCCTTATATTCTTATAAAAGGAAAGAAATGTATGCTTCTTACAAAAAAAACGGTTCGTTATCTCTAGTTCATTTATTGTAATTGCATCTCTTTGCGCGATTACTTTATTAACAAAACCAAATACAAAACTAGATTCCTCAACTTCAAGTATAGAAACAGAAACGATTACCCTTTCATCAAGCAATAAAGAAGAAACTCAAACCTTTCGTTCATCTTCATTTAACAATACACATACATTCCGCGGGGACATGGGTACCGGATTTGACTTTAGTGGTCTCGATGACCTAAAAGTCACAGTTGAAAATACCGGTACAATTGCATTTACATATTCAATTAAATCAAAAGATGAAGAAAAACTAGTAAGACATACAATAAAACCAAATGAAGGTAAAACATTTACTTTGCGTTCATTAGTTACCTCTCCTGAGCCAGGGTACTATTATTTATCCGCTTATAATGAAGATGGATCTGAGAGTAGTATGAGGCTTGAGGTGCAACCGGAATAATGAAAAAAGTAATATAATGGAGAGTATATCGCTAAAAGTGAAGATGGATGTTTAAACATATTTCAGTCTAATACTTACTTACATCGAATCTAAACTCACCCAATGAAAAAGTCCGTCATTTTGACGGACTTTTATAATTTCAAGCGTTTCTTTCCTCAGTTTTCATATCAATGCCTAATTGATCTTTCAATAACTTTACACCTTTTTTTGTAAGATGAACGGCTCGATTCTTATCCGTTTTTGTAATCCATTCCTGTTCAAAAAACAGTTTTGCTATTGCAGATCCTAACCAACCAGAAATATGGTAGCGTCGTTCACTCCAATCAAGACAAGGTTTTGCAAATACCCTCCTTTTTATATCGGCCTTATCAATATTTATTCCAAAATTCAGAAACAACTCCTTACCTTGTTCCGTTACAATATATTCTCCGTCCTCTAAAATTATAAATTCCCTATCTAGTAATTTTTCAGTTATCTCTACACCGAGTTTGCCTGCAAGATGATCATAACAAGTTCGAGCATAGCGAACTTGTTTTAGTTGATCCGATTGTTTTAAAGAGCGAACTTCAACTGTTGGTGCGATTGTCCCTAACTTTTCAATAACTTCTGCTACCTCTTGATTAGCAAGTCGATAGTAACGATGTCTACCATGTTGTTCAACTGTAAGTAGATTCCCCTCTACTAATTTAGAAAGATGAGAACTAATCGTTGGATGTGACACTTTTGCCATATAAGCCAATTCGCTAGCAGGTAGTGCCTGATTATTCATTAGACAATCTAAGATGATTGCTCTTGTAGGTTCAGCAATTAGTTTAGCTATATATGAGATATTCGGATATACATTCATATTTCGATGATACCCTAACTGTTAAATTGATACAATTATTTTAAGTTTAATAGTAAAGGAGAATTTATTATGAATGCAATTGATCTTAGTATATTAAATTTGAAAGAAACGAGAAGGCGCTCAGAAAAATTATGGAATTCTCTTCCCGATAATTTTCTTAATTGGAAGCCTGATAATGAAGCTATGTCTTTTGGTGAGATGATTCGTCATGTATGGAGCTCAACTTTTTACTATCATATGATTTTAAAAAACAACGGCTCAATAAATGACATACATATCCCATATGATGACGAGCCAATTACTTGTGTAAAAAAAGAAATTGAATTGGCACAATCATACTTTACTGACTTCATAGAATATGTTCAATCAATAAGCATAACAGAGCTAGACTCAAGACTTATTGATCGAAGCGATGTTGGCTATCAAAGATATTTAGGCGACATGCTATTACGAATTGCCTATCATGATGCGGTCCATGCAGGTCAATTTTTACAATATTTACGAATGATAAACTTGGAAAGACCTTTAATTTGGGATTAAAAGTTGCCAAACTAACATTGCAATAAATATTCTTTCAGCCAATAACAATCCAAAATCATGATAACCATTTATATTAAAAATCTACATCTCAATTTGGTACGTCGTACACATAAAAAGCACGTGTTCGATTACTAATCAAACACGTGCTTTCAAAACAACTATATTGTCCATAAACAATAAAATGTAAGTTTAAAAAAACTACGACCGCAACGCCGCATCCGCTAACATAGACAGCGTTACATCATCCATCGGCGGATTGTGTAGCCCCGCTCTTACGTTTAAATAATAGCGATGAAGCGGATTTTTTTCTGATAAACTTTTCGCTCCTACGATGCGCATTGCTTTATCTACAATAGATATCGCCGCATTTGTTACCGCGTATTTCACTGCCGCAAGTTCTGCTTGCAATGATAATTTATCTTCTGCCTCATCGTATTTTTTCGCAATTTGATATAAAAAGACACGAGCTTGCATAAGCTCAAGTTCTAATTCTCCAACTAACCTTCTAACATTCGGTAATAAACTTATAGAATGATTTAAACTGTTTGGCTTGTATGATACCGCAAACTGAACTGCATAATTTCTTGCTGATTGTGCAATTCCTAAATAACATGCTGGTATATGTAGCAACCAGCCAATACCCTTAGCTTTAACTTTTGAACCCTTTATATCAGTGAAAAAGCGATCTGGTATCTCTACATTTTGTAAAACGAGATCATGGCTCGCAGTTCCTCGCATTGCGATGCTATCCCACGTTTCTTCAATTGTCACGCCTTGCGTATTCTTTGGAATGACAAACTCTCCGATATCTTCCTGACCTTCAATACTTGCTGAAATGATAAAATAATCAAGTACTGGTGCCATTGTCGTAAACGTTTTTCTTCCATTTATAATCCACTTCTCACCTTTTTTGACAGCTAACGTCTCTGGTTTCCCGCCGCGCGTAGGACTACCTGTATTCGGCTCTGTCGCTGCTCGATTAAAAAGCGCACCATTACGTACTTCTTCACAAAACCAAGTGAACATTTCCTCATTCCAAGAACGATTTTCAGCTAATTCCTTTACAATGCCAAGGTGCCATCCAATCGATAACGCGGTAGCACCGCAGCCTTCTGCTATTTTCTCTTGAAATAAAACGAAGTCATATAAAGAAATCGCATTGCCTCCCAATTCTTTTGGCAACGTTAATTTCGTATATCCGATATCTTTCAAATTATTAATATTTTCATACGGAAATGATCCTAATTCACTTAGTTGATGCTCCCTTTCCATGAACTTCGGAATCAATTTATTTATTTTCTCAATAACTAAAGATTGTTCTTCTGTTTCAACAAATGAGAGTGCCATACATAATCTCCTTTATGTTCGATTCATAAACCGTTCATTTTGTCATTATGATTATATGAAGCTACCTCTCTATTGTTTCACTATTCCGATAAAAATACAATGCTTTTGAACAATAAGAAAAGTTCCTATAAAAAAGATAGGTTCTTTTCTTATATTAATCCCCTTTCAATACCTTTAATGGCAAAGAGGTTACATATCCAATATACGAGCATAATTCTTTAAAAAAGAAAGGGATTTCTGTATCTAACGTTTTATACGCTGACGTTGGAGTTGGTGATGCATACGCTTCAATTTTAATATGTTTTGCAATTCTCATCGCACGTTTCATATGAAGTGGATCACTTACAATCGTATATGTGCGTATTCCGTTCTCTATTCCAACTTGCTTTGCATTCTTTAAATTATCCTCTGTGAAAAGGGATTTTGTTTCAATTAAAATATCCTCTTCTTTTACACCATTTTTCATTGCATACACTCTAGCAGTACGAGCTTCTTCAAGCTCTGCCTCAAACTTTGTACCACCTGTGAAAATAATCTTTTTAATATTACCGTTCTTATATAAGGAAATTGCATGATTAATTCTCTCTTTAAATACAGGAGATGGTTTTCCGTTCCATGAAGCTGCTCCCAGCACGATACCAGCATCTGTCTTCACACCATCATCTGTTTTAAAGCGATAACTCCAAATATCGTAAGCTGCATAACTTACATATAAAATAATAGAACAAATCATAAGCAAGAATACTTGCAAGATTCTTCTTTTCTTACTTTTCTTATTTTCTTTCATTTATAACTGCCTCCGTACATCATCCATACTTCTATATAAAAACGTATATATCAAATCATTTTGTTTGAATTTGTTTAAAAGAAGGAATTTTTCTTGTCATATATATTCATTAAAGGGTTTTCATTTAAAATTGAGGATTATCAATTCATTTTTCGTTTGCGGTTTTCATTACATTTATGTAATTTATAAGTTTATTACCATACAACTACATTGTAACGAATTTTTTATCATAATGGAATGATGAAACAAAAGAAGTAACTGTTTTGTAAGAAAAAAGGTATATTTTTCATCTTGACGATCAATACACCTTTCTTAATATGAATTATCGTTTTTCTTTATATGACTCTAATTTTTCTAATAACCTTTCCTTTACAGCTGGCCATTCATTTGCAATTATACTGTATACAACTGCATCTCTAACATGTCCACTCGGCAATTTTCTTTCGTTTCTAAGTACACCCTCTTTTACTGCGCCAAGGCTTTCAATTGCTCTTTGTGCTTTTTCATTTCGTGCATCCGTCTTAATTTGTACTCTCCGCATATGCAATTTTTCAAAAGCATATTGTAATAACATATACTTACATTCCGTATTCATACTCGTACGCTGTACACTCGGGTCGTACCATGTTTGCCCTAATTCCACAGTCTTATCTTCCACTGAAATGTTATATAAGCGTGTACTTCCTACTATTTCATTCGTCTTTTGATCCACAACAACAAATGGTAAATCCTTCCCTGCCCCATAAGCTTTTATCGCCTTTTGAACATATTGCTGCATATCTTGAACAGTATCCATTTTAGAGATTAAATACGCCCAAATATCTCGATTTCCTTCCACGATTGAAAACATTTTTTCGACATCATTGCTATCCATTAACCGTAACTTTGCTCTTTCGTGAATAATTTCCATTTGTAAGCCCCCTTTGTTGTAACTATATCACACTCTATTACCGTTATATTGTTATATAAGAACATAAAATCATTTTTATGTTAAGGAATAAAATATATCTTTAAAATAAAAAATGCGATGCCTTTATTCAAGCATCGCACTCATAAATTGAATTGAAATTTACTTCTTTTCCATTACTGCAAAATAATTATTTTCGCTATCTGCAAAATTAAATATTCTACCTGAAGGCATATTTACAATTTCTCCGACTGTAACGTTTTTGTTTACTAAATCACTATATAAACGATCGAATTCTTTTGAGAAGAACATTAAAGAAGGTGTGCCAAGATTTAACTCCGGCTGCATTTTAGCAATTAGCTCCTTATTATGGAGAATAATACTTGTTTCAGCTTCTTTAGTTGGAGCAATTTCAATCCATCGCATTCCTTGACCGTTATCTTCCTCTGAAATGACACTAAACCCTACTTTCTCTGTCCAAAACTCCTTCACTTCATCTTGGTTATTTACATACAACATGATTTGACCAACATTATTAATCATTTATTTTAACGCTCCTTTATAAACAATTTTTATTAAACTCCATACACTTATACCTAATTATCACCGAAAATAAAGTTGCGGTGCAAAAATCTATTTCAGCGACTCCAATCGCTCGTTCAAACGATCCCAAGTTTCGGTGATACCTTGTAGCATGCCCATGTCCATAACGGTCTTAAGGGCTTCTTCGGAAACATATTCAGCACGGTTTATTAGCTTTGTCTTTCCACCTAAATCGATGAATTCCAATGTCATCTCGGTTGACGGCATAGAATCATTTACATTGCCTTCAGCATCCGAAAAGTAATCGGTGTAGACAATTTTCTCTGGCTCAATAATCTCTTTATAAACTCCTTTGCCCCATGATTCCATACCAAAAAATTGCCCCAGGTTCTGATCGACACACTTCATACAGTAGTGCCAAACGCCTCCCGGACGGAAGTCGACAGTGCATGCTGGAATTTCCCAGCCCCTTGGTCCCCACCAGTGTTTCAAATGCTCTGCTTCTTTAAACATACTGAATACAAGATCACGCGGTGCATCGAAAACACGATCCAGTACTAATACTCGATCGTTCTCTACTCTTGATACCATTGTATTGTTTGACATGTTAATTCCTCCTTAAATATGAACTGATTTTATAACTTTTCCTTTTTTTGCAATTCCTTCAAATACTCATCTAAATTATCGAATCTCTCTTCCATCACACGCTTAAATGACTGCACCCAACAATCAAGTGCTTGGAAAGGCTCAGGTCGGAGCTTGTAAATCCGGCGATTAGCTTCAGCCTGCACTTCCACAATCCCTGTATCGCTTAACACTTTTAAATGTTTCGAAGTTTGTGGTTGCCTTAATCCCAAATGTTCGACGATTTCCCCAACGGTTAAGGGACCGTCACGCAAGAGTTCAACGATATTCATACGATTCGGTTCAGATAAAGCGCTCAACGTCGTCATATTCACGCCCGGAATTTTCCCCGACATATCACTCACCTCGTTAAGTGATGGTCTCCGGTTATAACACATCAATATCATCACTAATATTATTTTCCTGTTGAATCGATTATAACCAAATAGAAATATTCCCGTCAAGGAATATTCGAAAACTAAAGTAATACCACATCGTTACTTAATAATAAGAATGGATTAAAAACATTTCACAAACCTATGTTTTACGATAAAGTGATGCTTTAGTCAGCGGGTTGTGGAACGATTTTCGCGAAGACTTTGTTTTTATCTGGTCCAAGAAAGCTTTAACACTTTTAATACTATTTAACGCTATAGTATTTTTTGTCACCTTTTTATTTGATTGTTTAGGCGTTTTATTGGCAAAAAATATGGGTATACGTGCTAGTTTGTTTGGAATCTTTATAAGTATCGTTGGGGTAGACGCTTTAGTCGGAGCTATAACCATTGGAAAATAGGGAAATACAATAAACAAAATGAATATCTTAAACGGTTCGGCTTTATATCGAGCAATTTATTTTTATGGTTAATCATTTGGGTTTTTATTGGTATATTTATCGCTTCTATCTCTGTATGCTATAGTTACTTACTTCAAATCTAAACCCCTGCAAGATTAATGGAAAAAGTAATTAGTACCGCAAATGCAATGGTCCACGGCGCTATGGTTATTTCACCTACATTAGGTTCACTTTTAGCCCTATGGATAAAGTTTTTCTACTCGCAGGAGTTTTAATCACAAGTATTGGTATGATTATATACTTAGCTCATACGTTATTTATGAAAAAATCATCTAGAGTTACTATAGAACATAATTAAAGTTATGCCATTTTCTGATTTGAATAATCGGAAAATGGCATAACTTCAGAAACTTAACGCTACATGTTTAAAGCAACAAATAAGCAATCGGTGTAATAATCAGCAACGTTAAAATCGTTCTTTGCACATATAAAATAATAAGTTCAGATACTTTTAACGGAATATCTGTCGATAATATACAAGGGATTGATGCGGAGAAAAACAAAATGGATGAAACGGACACAACCGCAATAACAAACTTTGTCACAAGTGGTGCACTTACAACTAAAAGAGAAGGTAAAAACATTTCTGCAATACCAACTGATGCTGCTTTTGCAGCTAGTTCCGCTTCTGGAAGCTGCAGTAACCATGTAAATGGATAGAAAATATAACTAATCCAATCAAATATTGGCGTAAACTTTGCTAAGACGATTCCGATTAGCCCTACTGACATAATTGATGGTAAAATTCCCATTGTCATTATAAATCCGTCTTTTAAATTCACTGCGATATTTTTCATAATACTTGGCGCGGATTTCGATACTTCTAATGCATCTTCCCAAGCTCGCTCTAACATTTTCTCTTTATAAACGGGCTCTGGGAATCCTTCTTTCGTAATATATGTATCTGGTTTTCTACTAAGAGGCGGGATTCTTACGGTGATAGCGGTCACGATGAATGTTACAACAAGAGTAGTCCAAAAGTAAACATTCCATAAATGCATAATGTCTAATGTTTTTGCGATGATGATCATAAATGTAGCGGATACTGTAGAAAAACCTGTAGCTATAATTGCTGCTTCTTTCGTCGTATACTTTCCTTCTTTGTACACTCGATTCGTAATAAGAAGTGCAAGCGAATAACTCCCCACAAAGGAAGCCACCGCATCGATTGCTGAGCGCCCAGGTGTTTTCCATAACGGTCTCATAATCGGACGACAAAACGTGCCGATAAACTCAAGCAATCCGTACCCGACTAATAGCGCTAAAAAAGCCGAGCCGATTGGAACGAGTAAACTTACTGATATAACTAACTTCTCATACAAAAACGGTCCAACATCTGGCGTAAAGAACCAAGCTGGTCCTACTTTCAAACAATATAATATACCAAAAACAACACCTACTACTTTTAAAATAGAAAAACAAATATCTACGATAGATGCATTCCATTTCTTCGTATAAAATGGATAAATCGCACCAATTACCATAACAAGCAGTGCATAATAAGGTACTACCGAAGGAACCGTAGCTCTTATCCACGATACGATATGATCAATCATAATAGACGAAGCACCGTTTATCGTAACTGGTACGAAAAACATAAACACACCTACTAAACTTACGAGTATAAACCGAAGTATAATCCCCCTCTCTCGCCCTGTCTTAATTACATTACTTTTTAATTCAATTTCATTCAAAATTCGACACCTCCTATTATCTAAATATTCTGTATAATAATGTCAGATCCCTTCTTTTAATTCTGAATATTTAATCATGCAAAAAGCCTATTTTGAAATATACAATCAAAATAAGCTTTTTCTATTACCTCTTATAATCATCCACAATTACTTGAATTACACGATAAGATTCTTCTGCTACTTTCTCATTACTATCCCTATTCGCATCATATGTAATTAACGCCTTCCAAAGTGCCCATCCTCTCGCTCTATTCCACGTTTCTTCATCTATATGCAATACTTCTTTAAATACTTTTCTACTACTTTTATCAAAAAACGTCCATGCCATCGCTGCATCACAAGAAGGATCTCCTATTCCTAAAATACCAAAATCAATTACGGCACAAAGCTTTCCCTCTTTAACCAGTAAGTTCCCTGGAGCTACATCTCCATGAACCCAAACTGGTTTGCTATCCCATGTTGACCTAAGTGCTAAATCCCAAAGATACTTTAATAATGTCTCATCAAAAACATCCTTATTATTTTCAATAGCTACTCTTGCCTCTTTATCGTATACAGATATAAGCCCGCCTCGGTAAAAATTATGTTCTCCAGCTATTGGCCCGTTACTCGCATCAATTGATTGTAACTCTATTAAAAATGAGCCTAAGTCCGCCGCAAATTCATTTAAGTCACGGACATTTTGTTTCGTTACGGTCTCCCCCTCGATCCACTTATTAATAGACCAAGGCCATAGATATTCTTCAGATGGATTCCCTTTCGCAACTGGTGCAGAAATTGGTAAAGAAAGTTCCTTACTTAATATTGGAAACCACTTATTTTCTTTCTCTACTTGTGGTGCATATGCCGCATCACTTGGCAATCTTACACTCATCTTATCCCCTAAGTGAAACGTCCTATTATCATGCCCACTAAACTTTACAGGTTTCACTTCTAAATGGGCCCATTCGGGAAACTGTTGTTGTATTAACTTTTCAACTAAACTTACGTTAATTTGATTCATTCACTCTCCTCTTTTCTTTTGAAACTTACTAAGTCCATTCGTACTGCCAACATAGTCAAAACCACTTCTCTTATAAAAATCATTCAATATACGATTATGCCGGACGCAATCTAACTTCAAATACTCTTTGTCATGTTGCACATTCTCTTCTACCCACCGTATAATCCATTCTCCTATTCCATCCCCCTTATACTTCCGTTTCACCGCAAATCTATGAATATATAATGAATTAGAAACTTCCTCTTTTCCAAAAATATGTTCATCCCATTCATTTTGTTTAGGAGAAGCTGTAACCGTACCAACTATTTCATCTTCTTTCATAACAACATATGTATATTTCTCTCTTATACATTCTAGTATTTCAGCCGTAGCTTCCTCTCCTAAAAGATACTGCCACTGATCCACTTCTTTATATTGTAGCCATTGTGCTACTTCTTTTAATAAAATGATAATACTATCACTTTGATCTTCAGTAGCAATTCGAATTGTATATTCTTTGCTTATATTTCTCTCCATATTGCCGTTCCCCTTTCAAATTGCTACCATACTGACATACGAGTCCTTCCATCATTTTCATCTGTAATATATTCTACATAAAATCCTTGATTCAGTGCGTTTTCATATATCATTTCAATCTCTTCTTGGTTTTTTGCATAAATTTGTATGTAATCACCATCCGCTACTAATACGACTACTTCACACTTACTCTTCTTAAATTCTTCATATGTTTCAATTTCTCCTAGTACTTTCCCTTTTGGATATGCTTTTAAGTCTACAAATAAAAGATAATATATGTTATCTTTTATTAGCTTTTTTAATTCTGATCCTTCCATGTTCTCGTTATCTTCTGAAAATAATTCTGGACCTAATTCATTCCCTATTATTATATAAGCTTCCTCCCTTCCCATGACTTGCCAATCAAATGCAGTAATATCAATTGGCTTTAACACTTTCCAAAGTAAATTATCATATCCATCTAGAATATCTACTGTAATCCCTCTTTTCATATGTCTGCTCCTAGCTTATTTATTTTTGTTTCATACATTATATATCAAATTTAATTACTATATTTTGTCGATACCTATGCACATCATAAAAAACCGCTCCACTACTAGTGAAACGGTTTCCTTCTGCTTACATTTACATATCTTATTCAATTATTGCACTGCGTTTTAAAATAATTTCTAATATGTTCAGCACATCAGCCATTCATTTTTAACACTCACTTCGTTTTCACAAAATAATATAAAAACCACACCGCATGATTTTGTTCATCTGCAGCTATTCTGCGCAATAACTCTTTCATAGATGCATCTGCTGCTTCATCTGAAATTTCCAAGTAAAAATCTACGGTCTTTTGCTCATCTTGTATAGCGAACTCTAATCCCTGTAAGTACGTATTAGGGCAATTTTCCGTAATCTGTGGTTTCGGCTGTCTGCCAGTTAAATTCGTATAGATTTGTACAAAATGATGAAAATGTCTTATTTCATCATTACGGATTTCAAGAATTTGTTTTTGTTCTACTTGATTTGGAGCCATGTTAGCTAATTTTGCATAGCAGCTTATAGCGCTATACTCTCCGTTTATAGCTTTTTCAATATCACTAATTAGCTTATCATTCTGTCTATACCAATCATCATAATTCGAATTATACATCGTATCCCCTCCGTTATTTCACATAACATTTTATGCATTTCGAAATAGTAGGAGCACGTATACATAAAGGGACAGCAAATACTAGTTCTTCACTCACCTTTAAAACATCGAAAAAGCCTATCTATCATTGAATTATTTCCCTATCGATTTCATCACAAAAAACCGTTTCACTACGAGTGAAACGGTTTTTATTTTTAAGCATTTAATTCCGTTTTATGCCCCTTTACCGCACTACGTTTTAAAGCACTTCCTAGTATGATAAACATACTTACTACTCCAATCCAAACGAGCACTGTAGTAGGAGTATTCCAAGTTAACCCTTTCCCAAAGAAGAATATTTCCCTGAGACCTTCTATCATAAATCGCATCGGTAACCAGGAGTAAATCCAGTCTTGATAAAATGGAGACATCATTTCAGGCGCTAGCGCCAATAGCGGTGCCCCAAAGAAAAGTAACAGTGCAAATAACCCGATTCCTTTTAAACCAACTAATGAAAGCACCGCAGAAATCATTAAGAAGAAACAAAAAGAAGTAATGGATAAGAACAGAGCCGTATCCGTGAAATTCGGGATATTTAATCCTACCATTCCATCAGCTATCCATGTAAGACCAAATCCAATTACAAGTGTAGCAATTGCTCCTGTTACTATTTGTTTTAGTTTTAGTTTCAATACGAAGTTCTCTTTTCTTGTATCCACTTGCGTTTTACTTATCGCAATAAAGATAATTGCTGCGCTCGCTAAACTTGCAATCCATAACGGCTGGAATAAAGACATTGGCGAGTTACCGTTCGCACTATTTTTGCCGATTTCATTCACATTTGTCACTTTCTTCGTAATAGGTGTTACTACATTTGAAACTTGGTCTGCTGTTAATGTAGCTCCTTTTGCTTTCAATCCTTCTAATAGTTGTGTACGAACAGTATTGTTCATATTATCAACGATCGCATTTAACATTTGCCCCGCCATAGTTGATGCTGCTGTATTCATTCCTTGATTGATGAATATTTCTACCTCTGGCGAAGATGGCTGTGGTGTTCGTAATGATGCTTGTTTTGTGCTAAAGTCTTTCGGAATAACCAATGCTGCATAATATTCTTGATTATTTAAGCCTTTTTGAACTGCTTCTTTATTTTGCACTTCTACCCACTTTACCGCAGGTTCTTCCTCTGATTTTGATGTCTTTTTCATATTATCAACAATCGTTTGCCCCATATTCATCTTCGGTTGATTCGGAATTTCTACTCCTTGATCCTCATTTACAATTGCAATTGGTAAGTTTTTCGGCTTAGGTTGAACGGTTGGAAATAATGTTAATGAAAAAATAAAAACAACAAGTAGTGCAATAACTGGAGATAACAATAAAAGTTTGTTTTTAAACATTTTCTTTTCTCCTCCTTTAATTTGATTTATAATAACCAACAACGTGTTGTTTATTTATATTTGAATTATATGTTCGACTTGAACCTTATACAATAATCAAAAATCGTGAATGTGTCGGTTATAAGACACATCCTTGAAATGTGTTGGCTAAAATTAAGGAGGGACATACTTTGCGCGATAGTAATTTAGATTTACGTGTTATTCGTACGAAAACTGCCATACGAAATGCATTAGTGGAATTAATTGAGGAAAAAGGTTTTGACGCCATTACAGTGAAAGATATTACTACGAAAGCAAACATAAATCGTGGTACATTTTATACACATTACCAAGATAAATTTGATTTAATGACAAAATGCCAAGAAGAAATTATGTATGAATTTTCTAGCATTGCTAAACAGAGATTACCGGAAGTTATTGCTGATCTTGGATCAAGCCCTTCCCCAACAATGCCGTTTATACTTATCGCTTCTATTCTTGAATTTCTAAATGAAAATAGTGATTTTATGAAAGCTGTACTAAGCCCAAAAGGAGATTTATCTTTCCAAACGAAACTGAAAGACTTTATGTGGAAAACACTATTTGAAGATACGAATGGTCCTCTCATTAATAAGGAGAATTTACTTGTCCCAAGCCAATACTTAGCTTCTTATATGGCATCTGCTCATATAGGTGTCATTCAACAATGGTTAAATAATGGACAAAAAGAAACACCTGAAGAAATTGCTCGTATTTTATCAACAATCGCAGTTCATGGACCTTTTTATGCGGCTGGTTTAAAGAAATAAGTCCGCTATATAATAAAAGATCATCCACTATAATAGCGGATGATCTTTTATTTCATTACAACACTTCAATATATCCTTCTGTTCCATGTACCCGGATTCGTTGTCCGTCTTTTATTAATTTCGTAGCATTCTCTACTCCGACGACTGCTGGTAATCCATATTCACGTGCGATAACTGCTCCATGCGTCATGAGTCCACCAACTTCAGTGACTAACCCTTTTATAGACACAAACAATGGTGTCCAGCCAGGGTCAGTAAAAGCAGTAACTAATATATCTCCATCTTCTAAATTCGCATCTTCCATGTTTAAAATAACGCGCGCTCTCCCCTCAATCACTCCAGAAGAAACAGGCAGACCTACTATCGCTTCGGCCGGGAGATTTTCTCGTTTGTACTTACCTGTAATGATTTCTCCATCAGACGTGATAACACGAGGAGGCGTTAGTTTTTCATATAATTTGTACTCATTTTTCCGTTTATTAATAACCTCGTAATCCAGTTTATTCGTAAGGACAACTTCGTGAAGTTCTTCAAAAGTTAGATAGTATATATCTTCTACTTCATCAATAACGCTATTTTGCACGAGTTGCTCGGCTTCTTTCAATATTGCCTGCTTATATATGAAATAGCGATTAATCATACCGTATTTTGGATATTCACGATAACCGATAAAATTTCGGATGTTACGAATCATTCGCTTCGTCTCTTCTACTTTTTGTTTACCATCCGGCAAATGCTGCAATCGATCTACTAACTCCTCTTCTTTTTTCAAAGCTTCTTGCAACCCTTCTTCAAACTTCCGTTTACTAGCGCCAGCTTCAAAGTCTCTTATATTATTTAAAATCATTGGGATAATGATTGTTGACTTTTCACTCCAGCGCGTTTTTGTAATATCGATTTCTCCGCTACATCTCATTCCGTATTTATTTAGAAAAGTTTGAATGGCATCTCGAGCTTTTTCTCCGCCTTTAAATTGAACTAATTCATCTAAAAAGTTATCATTTTCTACATGTTGTAAATACGCAATAACTTCTGGATATGGCCGAATCACATCTGCAACATCGAGTAATGCTAGCCCCATTTCCGACGTAATATTATTTTGTACAGATTGTGAAAGTGTGTCTGCTGCATTTTTTTCACCTAGCCATTGCTCCATCTTTTCATTGATCCATGTTGAAGCATCCATACCTGCCATAATGACGGCTATACTTTGTGGGTTGAATAATACTGTTCTTAATTGCTGGATGTCTTCCAAAATAAAATCAAATACATCCACCCCTGATTTTGTTTGCATATTTCGTTTTAACTCTTCAAGTGATGCTTGACTAGTCTTTATTAAATTCGTAACGATTGCCGGATCGTTTTCGATTTGTGGTTGTGAGCTTGCAGGTGGTCCACTTTTACCAACACTCTTTTCTTTTTCATCATCTGGTAACAATTTAATAAAATCATCTCGCTCGACTACAGTTGTTAATGCATCTCGTATGAGCGGATCAGATTTTCCTAAAGTGTTTATTAAGAAATCTCTGCTAGCAGGTGAAGCTAATCTTTGTGTAGCATCAACAAATAGCCTGCCTCCCGCTTTACGCATAGGAGCACTAGTCGTTAACAGGAAAAAAGATAATCCTAGTGGTTTCATCGCATCGGTCATCATTTGCTGATGACCAACCGATATATACACATGATTTCCCTGATCATTTGCTTCTGGAATTGGATACAAAGTCGTAATCGGCCTGCTTTGGACAATATAAAATGCATCATCCACTAAACACCATTCAATATCTTGCGGACAACCAAAATAAGCTTCAATCTGCCTTCCGATGCGTGCTAGTTGTATTATTTGTTGTTCCGTAAGTGTTTGAATCTTTTGCTGAGCCGGCTCAATCTGCCCTGTCTCTGTTCCGCCCTCTTTTAAAGCATAGATAGCTAATTTTTTAGTTGCAATCATCTTTCCGGTGATTTCGCCTTCTTTTACTTTATAATTATCAGCACATACTAAGCCAGAGACTAAAGCCTCACCAAGCCCAAAACTGGCATCAATTGATAGCACCTTTCGGTTAGAAGTAATTGGATCAGCAGTAAATAAAATGCCTGAAGCCTGCGGGAAAACCATTCTTTGAACGACAACACATATAGAAACTTGATTATGTTCAAAATCATTTTGCATCCGGTAAATGACTGCTCGCTCTGTAAATAAAGACGCCCAGCACTTTCTTACATGCTGCAAAATCGCTTCTTTTCCGATTATATTTAAATACGTATCTTGTTGACCAGCAAACGAGGCATATGGTAAATCTTCAGCAGTAGCACTAGAACGCACGGCATACGCATGTTCATTTCCAAAACGTGAGAGATAATAAGCCGCAGCTTCCACTACATCAGAAGGGATTTCTACTGCCATAATGACATCTCTAATCTTCTTACTGATTTCACCAATTTGAGCCCGCTCTTCCATTTTTAACTTTGTTAGCTGCTGCAACAAAGTTTGAAGCTCTTCATTTTGCTCGATAGCCTTTTCATAGCCTACCGTTGTAACACAAAAACCTTCTGGCACTTGTATCCCTTGAATGTTGGATAACTCTCCTAAATTCAATCCTTTTCCACCGACAAGCGAAAGCTGCGTTTTTTCTATTTCCTGAAAATCGAGAACGAAAGAACTCATGTAACATCTCTCCTTACTATGCGTGTGTTCTTGATTGTAGCAGTAGTAGATACGAATAAACAGTCTATTTCGAACGTGATTTACATGATATAATTAAGTTAGGAAGAGATAATTATTTTTATTTCTCCCCCTCTAATTCACTTCAATTACATCAACAAACTTAAAAATTTGTTTATTATGAAATGCATCAGTACATATAATCGTCTCATTTATTGGATTAATATTAACTACTGTTATGTAATTTTTATATAGATAGCCATCTTTATAATATGTAAGTAAAACCCCTTCTTCACCTAAAAATGAACATAGCAGCTTATTTTCAATCATTTCCTTTGCATCTTGCGTTAAGATTGGACGCGGGACTTTCATTTGTTCACTTATAATTTCTTTAATAACTGCGAACTGCTCTGGCATACTGGCCGTTCGTTATCAAAACCTAAATTGTAAAAAGTCATAAAAAATAAAGGGCGCTACATATTAGTCATGACTAATATGTAGCGCCCTTTTACTTCATGTTCAATTTCAAACGAATAAAGCCATTAATATTAAATCTTGATAGCCATCATCCAATTTTACACCCTTTGCTTTTCTACCCTCTTCAAAAAATCCTAGATTCTTATATAACTGGATTGCACCTAAATTATCTTCCATTACCTCAAGGCAAACTTTTTCAATCTTACTGTTATTTTTAGCCCAATTGATTAACGTTTCTAGAAGATCTCTTCCAATACCATAATTTCGATATTCAGGTAGTATGGTCATCGCAAAAGCCCCTTGATGACTAATTTTTTCTTTGTTTCCGTTCTTAAAATCTATTGTACCGACTAACTTACCATCAACTTCAGCAATAAACTGTACATAATTTGGATTTTTATGATAAGCTTTTAACGTTTTTTGAATAGCATCAACACTCATCTTTTTTACATCCTCAACCGTACTTAACATGTATGGAGCGTTTGTTAAAGCCTTTGAAGCAGAATTTAGCATTCTTTCTGCATCCTGTTCTTTAGCTTCTCTAATTATTACTATTTTTCCATCCTTAGATTTATAAGTAAAAACATTAGTTGATAACATATTACACACACCCTTTCGGAATATAATTAATCGGATTTTTTAACTATTCCACAATTCTTAAGTAAGGGAAAGTCGTGTCACCTTTTTCTGCAATTGCTCTCCTTTAACTTAATAACAATTATTTCAAATATTTTTAATTTTAACAAGATTTTATTCCGTTATATGACCCGTTTGTTGAACAAGTAGGAAACGGATTGCCCTCAGATTTTTTTATAGACTTCTGCATAAGCAAATTTTAACTGCTCACGTAGTTCTTTATTTTCCTCATCTAATTTCTTAATTTTACGTTTTAATGAAGCAATAATGGCGTCCTTATTGTTTTCATCCGTTTCCCGTTTAATTTGCTTTTGGGTAGAAACTTGGGCTTGTTGCTGACGTAAGGATTCAATCCGTTCACGCATTCCGGTATTCTTGTAGAACGTTGCTTTAGCAACACCTGCCTCACTTGCTACGCTATTAAAATTGATGTTCTGATTAGCTCGCACGGGTTACTCGCAAACAAATGGATACTTGCGGTCATATCCATGAAAAACTCATCTATTCCGTTGTCAATATTATTTCTCACTTAAATACACTATTTGAATTTTTAAGTATAACTTCATTTTAAAAGGTCAGGTGTTTAAAGAGCAGTAATAGCATTCGAAATTTACGTACACTTTGCAAAAAATGTCACGTTCTATGTGCAGATCACTTAAACTCTTTAAAGAGCGGAGTAATAACAACTGATTGACGTCGATATTTTTAGGAAGTAGACTAACTATTAACGATATTCTTTTTACTTACTAAAAAAGAATGATTCAAAATTCAATTTATGTTATGTACTTATAAAAAAGATTTGATATACGATATGGGTATATAAACCCATGCAGTATTAAAATAAAAATACACCTTCAATAAATGAAGGTGTATTTTTTCATTTCTATCGCTTTTAAATGAGTTATTACATTGGTTAATTTGATTTATAAATATTAAAACCTCATTTGAGACTTGTATAAAGATCAAAATAGTAACCTAAAATGCATTTAATTAATGCCTAATCCTGCACTTGCATAACCCGTAATAGTATTAACAAGTGAAATACCAGAAGCTGTGGCAGAAAAAACTAATAAAAGCCTTGTTGCTGGGGTTACCGGAATATTCAATCCTGTTATTATCCCAGATGATATAGTTCCTAGAGATAATGCACCCGTTAAAGGGGGGGCTAAAGTAACTATTGCCCCTGGAATCGGGCTAAAAGTATTATCTGGGGTAGTTGACTGATACAATTGCGCAGTTAATGTCACTGTCGTACCAACCAAGCTTAATGCGACAGTAATACTAAAATATGCTGCTAACGAAGTAATGGTACCACTACGCGGCATTGAAAATGCAAAATTTATAATGGGTCCTAATGCCGTACCAGTCAAATCAATATTCCCACCAACAAGCGATATACCTGTTGCTGAATTCCCAAATCCAACTAAACTTGTTGTCCCTATCAGTCCACCCACAATTGTAGTCAGAATTACCGGACCACCAGAAGCAAATGGTATAATCGCTCCGCTTCCTGTTGAACCGGTACTTCCCGTTGCTCCCGTTCCTCCTGTTGAACCCGTACTTCCCGTTGCTCCGGTTGCTCCCGTTCCTCCCGTTGGTCCTGTACTTCCGGTTGTTCCCGTTCCTCCTGTTGAACCCGTACTTCCCGTTGCTCCCGTATCTCCTGTCGGTCCTGTACTTCCCGTTGCTCCCGTGACTCCTGTCGGACCCGTACTTCCCGTTGCTCCCGTGTCTCCTGTCGGACCCGTACTTCCCGTTGCTCCCGTGTCTCCTGTCGGACCCGTACTTCCCGTTGCTCCCGTGTCTCCTGTCGGACCCGTACTTCCCGTTGCTCCCGTGTCTCCTGTCGGCCCTGTACTTCCGGCTGCTCCCGTATCTCCTGTTGCTCCCGTACTTCCCGTTGCTCCCGTGTCTCCTGTCGGTCCTGTAGGAAATGTTATTGATGGAATTGGTGGAAAAGTAGGCCCTATTAAATCAGGATCTATTGCATGAGCTTGAAGCAATTCATATATTTTTTGCATTTCATTTTTATCAGCCACATCATCAACTCCTATAATACGACTGTATTATATTGATATGCGAGATTATATTACACTTCATTTATCTATCTATATAACCTAACATCAAGATAAACAAATTTACAAAAGAACGTATCCTTATAACTATTTTCACACGTATGTCGGCTGTACCGCTATTAAATTTCAATGTGACTAGAAATTTAAGACACACCTATGAGTTATTTTTAATACACTAACAGTTCATCTACAAAATTAAGGCACCCTTACCTTGGTATTTAAATACAATGGCATGAGTAGTTACCATTTTTCATTTAGTTACTCTTTTTTTGATATGTATGGATATAAGAAAAATAGAATTTTTTCACCAAATATCCCTTATAAATCTCCATATATAACGGCTATTTAACAATGGTAACGAATAGTAAGAGCCATCGGTATGGAAGGGGAATATAATGAGTATTTCTATTATAATGATGGGTTTCATCATAGGAGTGTTAGTTGGGGTAACAGGGATAGGAGGCGCAGCATTACTGACTCCATTTCTTCTAACATTAGGTATAAGTCCTTCTGTAGCTGTTGGAACTGATCTAGTATATAACTCTATTACTAAAATGTTTGGAATATCCCAACACTGGAAACAGAAGACCATCAATTTTAGACTAGTAAAATATCTAGCTATTGGGAGTATACCTAGTGCAATTATCGCAGTAGTAACGATTCATTTCTTACCGATCTTTCACTATAGTCGAGAAGGAATTATAAAGTATATATTAGGATATGTTCTAATCCTTGCGGCAATTTCTATTTTAATAAAGGCATTTTTCTATAATGAATCTACACAAAATTATTTTCAAAGACAGACTATGGTACAAAAAAAGAGCCTAACAATTCTTATTGGTGCAATACTCGGTTTTATCGTGGGACTTACTTCTGTGGGGTCAGGCTCTTTATTCGCTATTGCAATGATATATTTATATCAACTGAGACCATCCGAGTTAGTAGGCACAGATATTACACATGCTTTTTTATTAGTGACGGTTGCAAGCATACTAAATATGAATTTAGGCAACGTAGATTATCTCTTGTTAATTCATTTACTCATTGGTTCTATCCCAGGTGTCATACTTGGTAGTAAATTCTCCACTAAGATTCCCGTTAAACCCCTTCAAATATTTCTAGCTATCATTATTAGTGTTAGTGGACTAAAGTTAGTTATCGCTTATTAAAAAAAATTTATGCTTTTGCTATATAAGAATGGAGGTTCAAAATGGATCATACAGAACTATATAATTTTATATACAAGCAAGGGCGTGTCCCTCATTTCCATAAAGATTTTCCCCTAATCTTATTTTGGAGCCAAAAAAGCGGTTGTACTTCGCTAGCCCACTGGTTTTTTTATCAAATTAATTTATTTAAAGAAGCGATAAAATACAACCCGTTCATTCACAACTATGAGTATGAAGTATATAAAAACTCTACACATTATTTAGCACAATTAGCTAGTGGATTACAAACTAAAGAGAAGAATACTTACAAACTAGTAAGAAATCCTTCTAGAAGAGCAGTAAGTTCTTTTGTTGCTCTGATTCCGCCACCAAATTTTGAGAATCCCGCATGGAAACCCATTCGACAATTTCTGTATGGTGATGAAACCTGCAATAAACCCATTTCCTTTAAACTATTTTTGTATTATTTAAAAGCACACATGACCAAATTAGATCAAGTAGATCCTCACTTTACACAACAATATATACAAGGAGAAGAGGAATTCGTTACGAACTATATTTATCTAGAAAATTTCAACACAGGAATTTCGAAACTAGAAGAAGTATATAAATTAAAAAAATCACCATTAGATCTGTTATCAAAGGCTTGGCATTATCAAGAGAGTAAGATGATTTACAAAGGAGTTTATGCAGACGGTGATATCACAACCCCTCTTTTCCCACGATTACCTACTTATGATAGTTTTTATGATGCAGAAACAATTCAGTTGGTTCAAGAGATGTTTGCAAAAGATTTTAATATGTATCATTATGATTTAAATTCTTTTCTCTCAAAATAAAAGTGTTCAAAGCCACTGGCTCTATTAAGTGTGTTATCTCAAAACTGATACGACAACATCACATATTTATAAATTTTCATACACTTTTCCTAATTCTTTTTTTAGTTGTGTTTTTAAGTGCTCATTTTCACTTTCTAATAGCTTGTTCTTATGTTTTAAAAGCTACTTTACTCAATACTAAGTTTGGCCCAATACCAATCGTACTTTCGATCCGTGTACGTTCATATATTTCTCTCTTAAACTTTAATGCGAACTCGCAAACAAATGAATACTCGCAGTCATATCCATGAAAAATTCATCGATACTATATTGATGAAAATCTTCCGGCGCAAAATACTGTAAAGCTAAGCCCATTATGTAATTTGAACATTTCACATACGTATGCATAATTGAATTCACAATAATAATATCTTGCCGCTTCGGTATTTCATACAAACGAGCCATCTTCTTAATTCCTAACGCTTTTAATGGCGGTGTTGCTGCCAATACGATCGATCCACTCCGATTCACATCTCCTACGACAGCCAATTTTGTATAACGTGGATCAAGTCCTTTTTTAATACATGATACGCTCGCATAAAAGCTACGAAGATCTACACATAAAATAATCCGATTTGGTAAAAGAGAATGATTATCCAAGGTTATAACTCCCAAACAAAGAGCGTTGGTTCTTATCAAAGATATTCCCATGAAAATTCTGGTTAAAATAGCCAGACTTTAAAAACATATTTAAGAAAAACTTAAGGAGTTTCCCTCTATATTCATAAGAAGTTTTTTCTATACTGAAAAATGTAAATACATAAGAGGAGAAACAATCATGAAGAAATTTTTACTTTGCATAATAGGAATAAGCCTTCCTATATACTTACTACCTTTCATATTACGCGGGGATTTGGACAGATTTAATCCGATTGCTGAAGAAAAAAATGTATACGCCATTGCGAAGGGATATGGCGTTCCAGATTATCATCATAAAGGAAGAGCTATGTACTCCCTAAAAGGTGTTGATGAAGCAAGGAATGAGAACAAATATACAGTAGGAACTAATACTCCTAATGATTTCATAAGAAAAACTTACTTAAAAATTCATGTAAAAGGAAAGTATGTCTATTCTTACGACGTTATTTCTGAAAAGGACATTCCGGAGAAAATAAGGGTGCAATTGGAGATAGAAGATAAAGTGAAACTTTAATCAGTGGGAGTCTTACTGCCTGGCAAATAGCGGGATAAATAAAAGAGCCTACTCGTATGAGCTAGCTCTTGATTACCTCTCCTTTGAGGAAGGAGCATTATTTCGGTAAATTTATTAAATTAGTTATCATTGTTTTAATAACCATTGTTCAATTACTTTAGCCGTTTCATCTCGTTGTGCTTTTGACGTAATTAAGCTCGCATTATCACCTTTTTGCTCACCATACATGCCAAAATGAGCATGGTTTCCGCCTTTTATCATGTGCATAGTTGTATTTTTTGACATTAACTTTTTATTGTTCTCTATTTTTTCTACAGTTGCTAAAGCATCTACTTCCCCATAAATTGATAACATCGGAATCGATTTGGTAGAAAAATCATCTGCAGGATACGAACCTAAGAAAATGATCCCGTCTACCTTGTCTTCATGTTGAAAAGCATACTTAGAAATCATAGCTCCCCCCATTGAATGCCCCGCAACATACCATTTTTGAACTTCAGGATACTGTTCAATTACACTGTCTACCTCATTTATTCCAAGTATCGCTAAATTTAATGGTAACTTAGGCATTACTACAACATGCCCCTCTTTTGCAAGAGCTTTTCCTAAGTAACTATAAGCCTCAGCTTCTACTTTAGCTCCTTGATAAAAAATAACCCCTATTTTAGCATCTTTCTCTCCAAATACTATATTACCTTCATCTTTTTTATCATCTACTAACGACAAAGCCTCTTTCGTTGGTTTATAAGTAAACTGAGACCAAGTCAAAAACGTAATACTTCCTATAAGTAAAATACCTAGTAAAGAGTAAAGAACAATTTTCATCCACTTCTTCACATATATGCCCTCCCTAAGATGTGTATATTTTATACTTTAAATGATTATTTATATAATTGTCGAATAATCTTAACTAATAAATTTAGAAAAAATAATACGAGCCCTCAAATGCCGTTTTAAAATGAGTTCAATATATTCATCCTAAAACACAGGCTTCATACACAAAGTAAAATTTCATAAAGAAAAAGCCGATTTCTTTATCGTATAGGAAATCGACTTTTGGCTTAATTATTGATTTAGTAATAAAAACACCTTTTAAAATAACTATGTTTATACTATAAACGTTGATCTTTCTGGAAATTTAGACGAAAATGATCCTCATCATTATATACCCCAAATTCATACCCTTGCTCTTTATAAAATTTAATAATTTCAGGAAGTGCTTGTAATGTTTGCGCCTTTTCATGCATTAAAACAACTTCTACTTCTTCTGTTGTCTGTTTCTTTACATTTTCGATAATCTGAGTTGGATTATCTTTTAATTTCCAATCATTTGAGTCTATTGTCCAATCCCAAACTTTTATTGCTGCTTCTACAATTTGATTACGAATTTCCTCACCCTTTAATCCTGGTGCAGATCCATATGGCGGACGGACTAGTTTAGGAGTTGTGCCCGTAATATTATGGATAAGATCTAACGTTTCTTTCATCTCTGGTACAAATTGTCCCTTTTTGTATAGCTTATCACTATTATGTGTCATACTATGTGCACCAATATAATGTCCTTCTTTTACTGCTCGTTTTACATTTTCCTGAAAACCTGTATTTTGTAAATTACTACCTTGCATAAAAAATGTCGAAGCAACATTTTGCTCTTTTAGTACATCTAAAAATTTTCCAGTCAATTCGCTAGGACCGTCATCAAATGTTAAATAGACAACTTTTCCTACCGGTTTTCCATCAGGTCTTTTTTGTTTTGCTGGTGATGTTTCCTTTTTCTTTTCTTGTTGTTGCGTATTAACTTGTTTCATACTTTCATTAGCTACTCCCTTCGCTGGGATAGAGTGCCATTTTCCAATTAAAAAGAAAGTGAAAAAGGTCGTTGCTAAAACAACTCCTAGAGATATTATTACCTTAGTTAATCGACTTGTTTTTTTCTTACTTTGTGATTCTTTCATTATTTTTCGATCCTTTCCCTATTAATTTTCATATTCATTATTTATAAGGCTGAGCCTTTACTCGACTGAATCATTCGTTTCAACCGGTGTTTACAATAAATAGATTAATAGAGATGGATAAAGATAAAATGCAGATAATGTCGATTTTGTTTAAAAATGATAAAAACGTGTAGAACGAAAATTCTACACGTTTTTATTTAAGTAGAAGAAAAATAACACTCCATCTTCTGTATTCGAAACACCATATTCCGCACCATGCAGCTCTAATATATTTTTTGAAATAGCAAGGCCCAATCCTGTTCCACCTTTGGAGCGTTGACGAGACGTATCTCCTCGATAAAAACGATCCCATATTTTCTCTAAATGTTCTAGTTCAATATGTGCTCCTTTATTTTCTACACATACTTTTACACGTTCATTCTCTTCTATTGTAGAAATAATAATATTCTCCTGTTCTGGTGTGTAACGAATCGCATTCGTAATAAAGTTAGTCACCACCTGCTCTATTCGATGTGGATTTGCAACTACCTCAATTTGAGAAAGTTGTTTATGGACATGTAATTGCTTAGCTGTTATATCCGAGGTTAATTGCTCACATATATAATCAATCATCTCATCAATATGGAAAACATCCATTTCCATCTTATACGTACCAGACTCGAATTTTGCTAACTCCAGCATATCAATAATAAGCATATCCATTTTATCTACTTCTTTTGACATTGCTTTAAAGTAATAATCCTTTTTATTACTAGCAACACCATCCTCCAAAATTGAAATACAGCTCTTCATAATACTTAAAGGTGTTTTTAACTCATGTGAAACACCCGCGATAAATTCTTTACGTGTATTTTCTAATTGCTTTTCTTTCTCTATATCTTGCTGCAATTGATTAATATATGAATGCATAGCCTTAGAAAGTGTATTAATATTTTGTGATAAAGCACCTATTTCATCCTTTGTAGTAATAGGTATCGTCTCTGAGAAATCTAAACCAGCGATTTTTTTTGTAGTATCATTTATTTGTAATAGTGGTTTGGCGATTTTATTTGAATAATAGAACGATATCAAAACGATTAAAATCAAAACAAAGATAATTAAATATACATAATAATCCTTTATCATTTGCACAGCTTCATCAACTGGCTGTAATGATGTCATAGCAAATATATAATTCACCTTACCATCTGCATCTATTGTTGGTTTGATTAATAGTTTATATTTAATATCATTTTCTTCATAATCCACTATTTCTGTAGAAGTAATATTATTTGGTTGTTGATTTAATATTAAATCAACCTGAAATTGTTTTATTCTATCTATTAACACACGATTTCCATAAATAGAGTTAGTTCCTACAGTACCCTCCGGTAACTGCACATTCTTAATGCTCCCTGCTAAATATACTTGTGAACTTTCTTTTGAAGATGCGACTTTTGGGCCATATAACTTCTCTGACAACTGCTTGTTCTCCAAACCAACATTCTTCTCTTTTATTGTTAACATCGCAGGGACTACTGCATCACCTTCCTGCACTCCATCGATAATAATATGATTCCCCTGTTCTAAACTATCTTTTATCCTTTGTATATCTTCTAAATTAACAAAACTATACAACGGTATCTGAATTAAACGTTCAGAAAAGGTGTTATTTCCGTTAGGATCTAACTGAATTTCTAAAGAAAAATCACTTGCATATTTTATATTCCCTACACTATCTAACGTTGTAATCCATGTCGCATTATCTTGATAGAAATTTTGTTCCAACTCTTGAATCCTTTTCGCGTCATCTCCAGCTTTTATATATGCCTTTTCAAAGGATTGAATATTCGTTTTAATATCATTAACTTTTCGATTCGAATAATATTGCTTGAAAAATATGGTTTGTCCAATAAAAATAGTCACTAAAATAAGTGTACATAATGCCGTTGTTAATATAAATAACTTTAATACAATTCCTTTTTTCATACCTGTCCCTCAAATTTATAACCAGCTCGCACAACGGTTACAATACAAGTCGCTTTTTTCCCTAATTTATGACGCAAATTACGGATATGACTATTAACAGTACGATCATCCCCAGCGAATTCATAACCCAAAATTTTAGTGATTAGTTGTTCTCTCGAAATTACAATCCCTTGATTTTGCATGAAATACGTTAATATTTCAAATTCTGTATGCGTCAGATTTATTTCTTCCTCATCTATATTTACTGTACGAGAAGGGAAATGTACATGGATACCACTACTAGTTAATGTGTCTTCCATAGATACATTAACAACAGTAGAAGTATATCGGCTTTCAATTAATCGTTTTGCTCTTGCCAATAAAATAGGGGGACTATATGGTTTTGTAACATAATCATCTGCTCCCAGTTCAAATCCGAGTAAGGTATCATCTTCATCCACCCGAGCCGTTAGCATAATAATAGGTACATTAGATTTCTTACGAATTCGCCGGCAGACCGCCCAACCATCTAATTCCGGTAACATAATGTCTAAAATAATTAAATGTACCTCATGTTCTTCAAATATAGATAATGCTTCTTTCCCATCAATCGCCTCTAAGACATTATATCCTTCGTTTAGTAGGTAATCCTTCATTATTTCACGTAAAATATCTTCATCTTCTACAATTAATATTGTTCTTTGCATCTTTTATCTTCTCCATGATTATTTTTATTGTTAGGAAGAAATAGTTCATTTTATATTTTAACCAATTAAAAACCTTTCACTATTTCCATCACTACTACATGCAACATAGCTATATCAAGATAATAGCATGCTAATATAAAGATAAAATGCAGAGATAACTGTAATTCTTCAGCAAATAATGAAACTCATCTTGAATCGAAAAATCCATACAAAAACGCCATCCTTTTTGTATATTTCTACAAACAGGATAGCGATTTTTTCATATTAAAGGTAGAATTATAAGGTAATATCAATTATATGTAATACTTGATATTTAATTGATATTAGAACTTATTACTTTATATTTATCTTCTTTTGCAACATCTATAATTGCATCAATTTTTTGTTGTTCATTATTCAGCTCATGTCCTTCGATCCAAACTTTATATCCTATTTCTCCCACTACTCCAACTTTAGTTATAACAACATCTAACTGTTTTTCTTTTTGAAAATATTCAATAGCAGTTGCCTTTGCTTTTTCTTGAGTTATTGGAAATTCTTTGTCACTTAATGGATCTTTCGTTGTTAATGTAATGTAAGAGATAAAACCAATAATAATTAAAGTTATGGTAGAAAATCCAACTAAAAAAAATTTTTTCATTCTTCTTCATCCTTGTCTATCCTTTTTTTAAGATTAACATAGCATTTATCGTTTCCCAATAAAAAAATATTGTATTTTATTATTTTTTTATTGAAAACCTCTATAGCTTAGAAAAATATAAAAATCATTCCTCTAATCATCCTGATCTTTATCTCCACTAATCTATTACATAATGTAGAGTTATAAAAGGGTTTGATCATTATTAAAGAAATACAAAAATAAAAACCCCAATCTCTCCATATTAAAATCGAGAAATTGGGGTTAAGTTATTTAACAATATTTTTTATCTAAAACAGATAACTAATTAATAATCCTGCTGATAATAAGAAGCCGAAAATCGTATTTGTCATCGCTGTTGATTTCATTGCGATGCGCATATATCCAGGATCCTTTGCTCCTTTTTGGAAACTTTGAATAGCAGAGATTGGCTTTCTTAAACCTAGGCACATAACTAATGCCCAAGGGCTTATATAACCCATTAATACAATCACCACGATCCATAAATAAGCAATGAAAAAGGCTACAGCTAGTGTTACTATTGCTTTTTCTCTCCCAAGGAGGATTACTAACGTCTTTCTTCCACCTTTAATATCTTCTTCGATATCTCGGATGTTATTCGACATGTTGATTGCACCGACTAAAATTCCAATTGGAATGGAAATCAATACACTTTCAATCGTTATCGTATTCGTTTGAATAAAGAAAGCAATGAGTACAAAACATGTCCCCATTAACAATCCAGAAACTAATTCTCCAAATGGAGTGTACGCAATTGGTAATGGACCACCTGTATATAAGTAGCCAACCGCCATCCCAATTAAACCAATAACGACTAACCACCAGCTGCTATTCATACAAATATAAACTCCAATAATTGCTGCTACTACATACAATAAAAGCGCAACTGTTAACACATTTTTCGGTTTCAATCCGTGACGGACAATTCCACCACCGATACCAACAGAATCAGCGGTATCTAATCCACGTTTGAAATCATAGTACTCATTAAATAAGTTCGTTGCTATTTGCAATGCTAAACATGCAACCATCATCGCAATAAATAAAAGCCAATGAATTTCTGCAACATAAAGTGATGCCACTGTCCCTAAAATTACAGGAGAAAACGTCGCCGTTAATGTATGCGGCCTCGTCATCTTCCATATTAATTTAGCGGAACTAATTTCTTTTTCATTCCCCATAACTTTGTTCAATCTCCCTACATTTTAAGTATAAAATCACTAGAAGTATCTTTCTTTCTATTTCTTGATTCACATCCATTAATTATATCAAATAAATGATACCCCTCCTAACAAATCTAATAATAGTAAAGTGAAAAATTAAAAGTTGAATTACTATTAAGCTAACAAAACTAAATTTCTTTAAATATGGTACCGTCACCTGCCCATCAACTTAAGAAAACAGATCCACCTTAAACGAAAAAACGAGCTTTTTTATTGCAAGTTAGGGCAAAACCTCATTCTGGAGGTAGCTCTATTTTCTTAGCTTGATAGCGATGTGATGTAAAATTAAGATTGTTCAAGTCGGAGCAAGGCACTCTATGATTGATTTCATTTTATAAGAAATCCACTGCAGAAAAAGAAAAATTTTATTTAGGAACTAATACCTCACATCCAAAAACAAGTGATACATGTACTAATTCTTATTTAATTTCATTTTTTATTAAGGCAGATTAAAAATGAATTAAAGGTGTGTGAAAAAATGGAGGAATTAAATCAAGTTTTAAACACTTCTGAAAAAATTCAGATAGATAATGAAAGTACATCAGATGTAGAACAATTATTAGACTGTTCTACTCCTTGTCAAAACGTCATAAATACTTCTGGGACAATTAGATTAACGGCGGGTACGAGTAATCCTTCATCAATTATTTTTCCAGAGCCATTACATGTTGGTGATACTTTCCCTGTAATTACAGATCCATTTTATTTAAAACTTAATGTTGCTCAATGTGATGCTCAATCATCTGTAACTACTCCTTGTGGTGTTATAGAATGTAATGTTTCTGTATCTCAAATTACTGCAGTTGGAAATTTACCATTCTATTTTGGATTTCCAGCTCAATTTTTTCCATGTACAGATCCAAGAACAGGATTTAGTGCATATTTAAATGATGTTGTACAAATAAACAATGTTCTTTGCTATAACTGTGATGGATCTTTACCTCTATTATGTGTAAATGGACTTTCACAAGTAAATGGTACAGCAACTTTAGTAAGCATTCGTCGAGATAGTTCTTATATATATTTTGATTTTAATGTGGAGATTGTCTTACCTGGTTGCTAAAAAATAAAAAGCACTTATCTTTTTTTGAAGTGACCCCCAAAATCGGAACACATATCAAAATACCTAAACCACCTGTTCCCTATATTCTTTAGGGGATAGGTGGTTTGATTTTTCTTGAATTCGCACACAATTGTAGTATTTTTAATTCCAAGTGTCTCTATAATGGTACGATTTGAATACCCATTCTTTTTCATTTGAATCACTTTCCACTTTATTTCTTCAGAGTAATGAACTCTTGTCTTCAAACGAAAAACACCTCCTGAATTCGCATACTTAATATGCAAATTCAGAAGGTGTTTTTTCATGTACCACTATTCGGATTCACTTCACTACAGCAAGCACCCTATTATTACGCCAATAAAAAAGAATTCAAATCACTTCCAAACAACACCTCGCCTCTCGTATTCCATTCTATATTCAACAGCAGCTGCAATTTTTGGACTTGCAAACCTTTCCGTGATCCAAAGACCTAAATCAATTCCTGAAGTAACTCCTCTTGCAGTAATAATATCGCCTTGATCCACAATTCTGTAATGAAGAAGTTCTGCTCCATATTGACTAATTTCATTTTGCGCCAAATGATGCATTGTTGCCTTTTTATCATTCAATATACCGGATACAGCTAGTAACATACCTCCTGTACAAACTCCAGCAACAATTGTTCCTTCATCGTGCATCTCTCTAATCATTTTGGTCAAATTACCAAGCTCTGCTTGCTTTCGTGCCCCATGTTCAGCTTTATGATTCCAGCCACCACCAGGTACAATTAACAAATCTGGACGATTATCCATTCGTAAAAAATCATGTAATTTAACCGTAACTCCAAACGAAGTAGTAACCTCTTGTTTTGGTTCACTAGAAACTAATTCAACCGTAAACGGAGCCCCTTCTTCTATCGCTCTTTTCAATACCTCAAAAGGTGCAAAGGAGACAAGCTCTCCAAAACCGTCAAACACTACAATTTGTATTTTCATTTTTAGAACACCTCATATGCTTTGTTTTATAAATCCCAAAAGAGAAGAAATGTTATCTACAAATTAAAACAATGAAGACAACCTTTCTCCCCTTACTCTATAAACTTTCAAATGTTCCTCTAATTCTCTCCCGTCACCTAATAGACTCATCGTCTTTTTAACGAAGTTCCAATTTAAACTACCGGATAACCATAGCAACGAAGAAAGTCTTTTATAATCATTTGAAGTTAAAATGTTATTAGCTTTATACCCTTCTAAAAATGCTCTAGCAACTTCCGGACATACTTTATGCGACTGTATTCCTTTCGTTCGAGAGTACCATTTTATTAAAAAGGCTAATCCTTCAATACGGTCAACATAACTAATAGATTCAAAATCTACAATTCCCTTTACCTGTTGACTTGAGCCCCATAAAACATTCAAAGGATTTAAGTCTGTTTGTACAATAAACTCTAATTCACTCGTATATGCGCAGTCTATATGATATTTAGCAAAATCTATATACTCCCGCAATTCCTTACATGCGCTTGTCTTGCTTTCTAACATATTAATAAACTCAACATACCCATCCAAATGAGATTTCTTCTGAAAAATCGCGCTTTGAAATGTACTAGAAATATCATGAACCTTTCTTGCTTCCTTTCCAAATGCTTCTGCGATAGCTTCTGTACAAAGTGTAATATGTTCTCCTTCAATCCAATTAGACAATATAAATCGGTATTGTTCATCATTCCATGCGACTAATGTAAATGACTCCCCTGACCTATTTTTATTAATTTGCATAAAAAGGATCCCATGCTCGCGTAAATAATACGTAAAACGTACTTGCTCTATCAATTGTTCGTTTGATAACGCCCCAAAAGCCGGATTGATTGTTCGCTTGCTATTGATAAACCGTGCGGAATATCGCTTTCCATTCACCATAATTTTATAGTGTAAATCTGTATTCCAGCTATTTTTATGTAACTCTTCTTCCACTGCTAGTGAGTGAATTTCTTTAAAATAATTTATTAATACATCTTTTATTATGTATTTCATCCTTTTTTCCTTTCATGTGAAAAAATTTTCAATACAACTCAACTTCCTCTCATCATATCCATGCCACCATTAAAAAAGGCCATAGCCTTTCCCAAAATGAAAAACTACGGTTCTTTTTACAACTCAATAGTTAAAATATTTTCGAAAGGTGGAGTCTCTATAGCTTTTAAATAATCTCAAATTAATAATTATAGAGTGATTCCGCCTATAAACAAAACCCACCAGAAACATCTAAAATCTGCCCTGTTACCCAGCGACTATCCGAAGAAGCAAGGAACGCTACTGCATCTGCAATATCTTCAACTTGTCCTATTCGTCCAAAAACAGATGAATTCGTAGCAAAATTTCGTATTTCCGGATTATCTAGCAATTTCGCATTTATATCTGTCTTCGTATATCCAGGCATAATTGTATTCACTGTTATACCTCTTTCTCCAAGATGTTTAGCTAGAGGAAGTGTCATCGTATTTAATGCACCTTTACTTAAGCCGTATGCAATGGACCCTGCAAAACCAAGTCTTACTTCAGCTGATGAAATGTTAATAACTCGCCCCTCCGCTCGTAATAACGGTAATGTTTGCTGAATTAAGAAGAACGGCGCCTTAATATTTACGGCCATATTTTCATCAAAAATTTCTTCTGTCGTATTTTCAATCGTTCCTTGTATACCTATGCCTGCATTATTTACTAAAATATCAATCTCTGATGTACAAACTGTCTCTTGCAGTTCTTCCTTTAATTTCTCTACTAGTCTTTTGACACCATCAATTGAATTGAGTTCAGATTCAATTAAGAACGCTTTTCCTCCATTAGATTCAATTTCTCTAACTGTTTCATCTGCAGCTGCTTTATTTCGGCCGTAGTGAACTGCAACTAATGCACCATCTTTCGCCAATCTCATCGCAATCGCACGACCAATGCCCCGACTCGCTCCTGTTACTAACGCTACTTTCCCATCAAGATTCTTCATTTTTTCCACCCTTCCTACATTTTCGTTTAATAAATCCTATACTTATATTTTTATGCAAATACTAATAATTTTAAATATAGATTTATAGGTAATTTAGTTCCTTCACTTATGATATTATAGTTATAATTTACGATTTACTTTAGAAAATAAAAAGGAGGGCTATCCAATGCAAAACGCAGTAAAACTAGATGAAATTGACCATAAAATTATGAACTTGTTGCATGAAAATGCGAGAATTTCTGTTTCAGAAATAGGACGTATTATATCCATGACGCAGCCCGCTGTAAAAGAACGCATTAACAAGCTTGAAGATCAAGGGGTTATAGCCGCTTACCGAACGAAGTTTGAGCCTTCCAAAATTAATAAAGACATTCAAGCATTCATTATGTTCAAAACGAGTCAATGCTCTGATTTTATCCAATTTTGTAATGCCGCTCCTGAAGTAACAGATTTATATCGAATTAGCGGGGAATTTAATTATATGATGAAAGTCATGAGCGATTCGATGGATTCTCTCGCTGCATTTTTAGACTCTTTAATGCAATTTGGATTATCGTCTCCTTTAATTGTTTTAAAGAGTGAATTTGAAGAAAAATTGTCGTTCTGATAAGAGGGTACGTATTATCCTCCGCTAACATTAAAAGTTGCTTCTTTGTGAGAGAAATCAACAAAATAAATGATATAATCTATTTAAAATCAAATGATCAAACACAATTGATATAGATGGTTAGGAGAAAATTAATGAACGAAAAAATAGGCTATGTTTGTAAATTTTGCGGAGTATTTCACGATGAACTCCCTATATGTTATGGGAATGAGGCTCCCGATTATTTTTACTATATCCCTGAAGAAGAGCTAGAGAGTCGAGTTGAAATGGATGAAGATCTATGTGTAATTGATGATGAATATTTCTTTATGAAAGGTTGTATTGAAATTCCAATTTTAGATGGTGAGGGACCTTTTATATGGGATGTATGGGTATCTTTAAGTGAAACAAACTTCCAAAAGACGCTTGATTACTGGGAAACGAAAGGAAGAGAAAACGAATTAGAGCCAATGTTTGGTTGGTTATCTACCCAACTTCCTTGTTATCCAGATACAGTAAGTTTAAAAACAATGGTTCATACTAGAGAAATCGGTTACAAACCTTATATTGAACTCGAACTAACAGACCATCCATTATCTATTGAACAAAAAGATGGTATTAAACTAGATCGCATCCAAGAAATTGCTGAAGAAATTTGTTATCAAAATAACGAAGAAATAAATGATTAGTAAATAAAAAAGAACATTGAAAAATCAATGTTCTTTTTTATTGCATTTTCACTTATTAATCAGATTTCTCTTCGAAAAGAGAACTCTCAACTGTATTTTAACCACCTACCCCTGATTCCTCTGCTCCTCCCTAAACTCCTCCTTCACCTTCTCTAACAACCCTTCTTCCGTAATTAATCGATACGCTGTATTCGCTAGTGCTTTTGCCGATGTAATTAATGCTTTGTCTCCAAGTTCTGAACGGGCTGCTTCTCTAAATTCATTTGTATGCGCAATTAAGTCATCTGGACCGATTTTAATGTACGGGTGGATTGTCGGTACGACTTGGCTTACATTTCCTGCATCTGTTGAGCCAATTCCTACTCTTCCTTTACGGTTTACGTCTTCACCTAATAGTTCTAGTTCATCGGCTACGACGTCATTAAATGTTTTTGTCACGAGCAATTCATCAATTTCATTTTGGAATTGATGAATTTTTACTTTCGTACCTGTTGCTAACGCTGCCCCTTGTGCAATATTTCTTACTTTTTCTGTTACTTCCGCACATCTTTTTCTCGTTGCAGCACGGATGAAGAAGCGTGCCGCAGCATAATCCGGAATAATGTTAGGTGCTTTGCCACCTTCTGTAATGATTCCATGAATTTTCACATCTGATGGGAGTTGTTGGCGAAGTGCATTAATACTGTTATACAGCTGGATAATCGCATCTAATGCGTTAATTCCTTCTTCTGGTGAGGCTGCTGCATGAGCTGTTTTTCCGTAAAAATGAAAATCAAGTGGATCGACCGCTAGTGATGGACTCGTTGGAGCTGTTTTTCCGCTCGGATGAATCATAAGCGCCGCATCAATGTTTTTAAATAAGCCAGCTTTCACATAACTCGATTTTGCGCTACCATTTGGCCCGCCTTCTTCTGCTGGTGTTCCGAACACGACAACTTCTCCGCCGATTTCCTCAAGCGTTTCTGATAACGCGATCGCTGCTGCAACGCTAATTGTTCCGATTAAATTGTGACCACACGCATGACCGAGTCCTGGTAAAGCGTCATACTCAGCTAAAAATGCGATAACTGGTCCTTGTTTCCCGGAACTTTTTCGCGCGATAAACCCTGTTTCATGACCAGCTATATTGTGCTGCAACTGAAATCCTGCGCTTCCTAACAACAAACTTAACGTTCTTGATGCGTAAAATTCTTGGTTACCAATCTCCGGATTCGCATGAATATTATGACTTGTTTCTATGTACTTTTCCTTATTTCTTTCTATACTCTCTTCAATTGTTTTTCTTTGTGACGTTACTCCTGTCGCTCCCATTTTTCTTCCTCCTTTTATTTTCACGTAAAAAAGCCTCTTTCTAAAAGATAGAAAGAGGCTTCTGTATATACAGTCAAAATGAGCTTCTTTCTTATCTTTCAAGTTACCTTGCTGGAATTGGCACAGTATTCATAAAGAATCCGCTGCCGAGGTGTCATAGGGCCAGTCCCTCAACCTCTCGTGATAAGAATTTTCATAAAATTATATTAAATTACATTCATTCTAAGTTCATTCTGATTAAAAGTCAAGGAATTCCTATCCGAATTTACCGAATATCTAAAAATCCTTTTAACACACCAATTGTTTCTGGTGCTTGCAGTCTTGCACATACGTACGGAAATTCCATACTACCTTCAAACATCATTTGAGATGTAAGTGGTGCTCCCGCCCAAAAGATTTCATCATCGATTACGATAAACGGGAATGCTTTATTTTGTCTTTGTAATTTTACATTTTTCAATGGAACTGGTCCATCACTATACACTGTTATTTGCGCATTTGTACGCATTAACGCTTGCCATACTCGCTTATCCACTTGTTTTGTACTTGGAAGTGAAATAATAATTTTTCGTTTTGCGGCTAAAATATCTTTCAATAACCCTTTCGGCTCTTCAAGATTCATTTCCATAAACCAGCGTAAACGTTTCGAGATTTTTCGCTCCCACAATTGTCTTGATGTCGTGCGATCATACACATCTCCGTGACGTTCTATATGAGCTGTTAATTGCGATAACGCTTGTTTTCTCGAAAGATTTTTACGCATGTAGTGGCAATCTGATAATTGAATGAACTTCCCTCTCGCTCTCGTTACTGCTACATTGACGAGGCGATGGTTTTTATGATCAAAGAATAACACGCCAGGGCGTTCTTGCGGATAACTATCTACCGTATCAAAGATCATCATATCTCTTTCAGACCCTTGAAACTTATGAACTGTCGCCGCTAAAACTGGTATGTTTTGATATTTCGTTCTCTGCAACATTTCTCTAATGCACGTTGATAAAAAGCGGGACTGTGCCCTGTAAGGCGTAACTACCCCGATAGATTGAACACCATCTAACAATCCAATTAACATCATTTGCATCGCTACTAAACCAGACATAATATTAAAACGAGAACCGGAAGCAGCGTCTTTTAAAGAAAAGGCTCCCATTAAGCTCGTATCAAATAAAACACTCGCCTCATTTGCGAACGGTTGCAGTTTCGCAAGTTCTTTACGCTCTGAAACAGATGGATGATCGTACACTCTATTTTTATAAATAAATGAATTCGTAAACTTCGATATATCCGTATGCATACGTCTTTGCTCCTGCAGCATAAAAAGGTTCGGATGTGCTTCTGATTTATTTACAGAATCAACAATCCCTGCATGATAAAACATATCTTCACCGAGCCATTTTCGAACGAGTTCATGGTTCGCCATCGCAATCGGAGGTAACTGTAAAAAGTCACCACAAACGACAATACGTTTCCCAAGTGAAGCAGCTAATGCGATTTGCGGAACATAAGCCATACTTACTTCATCTACGACAACTAAATCAAATGTACGCTCATAAATAAGGGAATCAATTGCACATTTCGATAAAGTCGCACCGATTACTTTCGCATTTTCAATGTATTCTTTTTCTACTTCTTTAATTTTCGCTTTTTGCTTTCGAAGATTACTTTCAATCTCTTGTATACGCTTCTTATCAGCAGAAGTCGCTTTATATGATAAAATCTTTTCACGAAGATCTTGTCGTGTCTCTTCTAAATAGAGTCTTTCTTCTCCCCAAGATCCATTCGTCGTTTCAACTAACTTCGATGCAAGTAACGTTTCATGATTTCGTATATGCTCATGTTGACTATAACCGTAACGAACAATTTCGCCAGGTGTCCATTTCTTTTTCTTTTCAATTTGCTTCGTTACTTCACTCATTAATACGTCAACTGCCGCATTACTATGAGCTAACACAAGTACCGATTTTCCTTTTTGATAATGAGCCGAAATAATACGTGATAAATTGTACGACTTCCCTGTTCCAGGCGGTCCCCACACATACGTTGTCGGATTGTAAAATGAACGATACGCCAATTCATTTTTCGTATTTTTCATCTTTTCAATATGTTTCGGACTGCTCGTCCCATCAACAAGACGCTTTATACGATTACGTTTTAGCTTATCTTTATGAGCTTCTTTCAATCTCTCTTGCAGTTGTTCTAACAGTTGCCACGGTTCACTGTATAAAACCGCTTCTCGTATTTCACCTTGTATATAATCGTTTAATTTCAGTTCTATTTCTAATCCATGTACAGATAATACTTCTCCTGTCGCTTCCTCACCATCGAACTCAATTCGAATTGGTGAACCTTCAGGTAAGCTTACTTCCGAAATAAGCTGAAATACGTATACTGTACTTTCATAATCTGTATATAAAAAACGACCGTTCATGATAGAAATTTTACTACCACCTATCGTTTTCCAATGTTTAATTTCATACGCTAATGCATAATGCCACTCTTTCATCGTTGCCGATAATGAAGGAGTTTGAGTAGGTGTATTCATCGTATAATCTCCTTCCTTCTCCCCAAACATACTTTCTCACTATACCATATAACACGCTAAAATTTGTAAGGTTTTTATCTTGCTTATTTTCTTAATTTTCAATAATATATTGTATATAATTTTCAGAAAGAAGGAAGGAATCTACATGCCAGTTAGAAGAATCGAACACGTTGGACTTATGGTTACAAACTTAGAAACATCTATCTCATTTTATGAAGAAGTAGTCGGCTTACAACTCATTAAACGTATGGGACATCCAAATCCAGACTTAAAACTCGCTTTTTTAGGTGTGGAAGAATCGAAAGAAACGATACTTGAACTAATTGAAGGTTACAACTCTTCCCTTCCAGCAGAAGGAAAAGTACATCACATTTGCTTTAAAGTGGATTCATTAGAGGATGAAATCGAAAGACTACAGAAACACAAAATAACCTTCCTACTAGGAGAAGAAATTGAAAAATTACCAGATGGAACACGTTACATATTCTTCGCTGGTCCTGACGGAGAGTGGATTGAGTTTTTTGAGACGGAGAGATAAAGTAAACCTTTATTTTGCGGGATAGAAAAAGAGCCGGAATTCCGGCCCTTGTTTTTACAAGTGCATATCCAGTAACAATAAAACATACCTCCAACCTGAGAATTCACCAAGATTAAAAACACAATCCTTTTGTTAGGAGTAGAGAATGATTAATACAATCTATATTATTATTTTTTGGATACTTATTCTATTTCCAATCCTGTATGTAATTAAGATACAGCGCTGGAATATAAAAGTGGCTGCCGTATTTGTTGGAAGGATCCTATTAAGTATTATCTTTTTCATAAATGGAATGGTGTTAGGAATGCAGCGAAATTGGTCAGAGCCTCCCTATGAAACAGAATGGGATTTCTTTATAAAATCTTTATTAAACGGGAAAACTGATGCACTTATACACTTGGTACTTCTAATTATTATCATTACTTTGGATCTAGTCATCACATTTTATTATATTAATAAAAAGAAATAGGGTGTTCTCTCCTATTTCTTTTCTTAATGTTATAAAAATCTTTCAAATAGCTCTAACTTGCACAATGCTTCCCGTTAATATAATACGCTGATTCTGTGAAAACCGTAAATACAACCTCTACTTCTGGAAGTCCAAAATCCATTACATATGTAGTAATGGCCTTGGCAAATCGATCACGAATTTCCTGTCCACGCTCGAACCATTTCACTTCAATAAGAGGAAACGCTTCTATTTCTTCTCCATTGAATACAAACGTAGAACTTGGTAGTTCCAAGGTGAAATTATCCGTACCACACTCACAGATATCTGCGAGCTCTTCTACTAATGGCTTGCTTATGCTTTTTAATTGTTCAATAGTAATTCCACGAAACACAACATGCGGCATGTGAATCCCTCCGTTAGATAGCTTTATATTTGCTCACATCATAACACAATTTATTTTGCTGCACTAACATCTATTGGTACATTTCAATGACATTCTTAAGAATGATCATATGTTATTGAAGCAATACATGTATTGTAACCTGAAAAATAATAAAGGGGTATTGTCACATCGATATCAAACTATCAAAAAGAGATGACCCTAAATTAAAAAACACGCTATTCTTTCTGTAGCATCAATTCAAAAAAGAAGGGATTCCCCCCTTCTTTTTTGAATTCCGTGTCCCTCATTATTTACTATAACCGCGATTCAGTTTAGTTAACTTTTCATTGATGTGAAAAATTCTTACTCTAATATCTTTAACACCAGATGCTTGAAGTCTATTTTTGTGCATTTCCGCGTATTTTTCAGCATCTTGTTTTTCTTCAAATACATAGATGCCTCCAGCTTCTTTCGTTTCTTGATTCTCCGTCCATATTTTCGAATGGAATCCTTCTTCTTCATTAATACTTTTTGCTAAATCCAAAAATGCTTTTTCCATTTCTTCACCAAAAGGACCTTCAAACGGAAAATCAACTTGTAGTAAATATGCCATTTTCACTCACTCCTATGTTCAATATTTTCACAACCTCTTTTATAAAATAATTAAAAAATGATAGCAACTTGAACGCATACAGTTTAACGGCTTTAGGTTATGTTTAAAAAAAACAGCCATTCCTTAGTGAAACGGCTATTTTCGTAATTCAATAAAAGCTCCCAGATTGCGGTAGATATTTTTAAATATTATTTTGTTTTTTTGACTTGATTATAATAAAAGATGGACTTCGCGATTCGTTTATTAAATCTGGCATTTTCTCTATCCCTGCCAAAGTTGATTGCGGCTCGATTATTTTATCCAGCGAAAGCCCGTGTTCAATTAAAGTATTTATTAATGTGGCAACAGTTCTATGATAAATAACCACACTATCGTCAACAAACCAGTTGTGTACTCTCATTCCTTCTTCTTGATAATTATCTAATGCCCAGTGTGATTTATTACCATCCTCAGTTTTTATCCAATGGTTGCTTCCTTTGCGAGCTGTTGCTATTGGGTGTTCGGTTGAAAAGATAAATTCACCACCGCTTTTTAATAATTCATTAATCTTTTGAATCATTGCCGAGTAATCTTCAATATAATGTATAGAGAGGGAACTTATAATCAGGTCGAACTTTTGATTGGCTAGTCCCATATCCTCCATAGGAAGACACATAAATTCTATGTTATCATCCTGATTTAACTTTTTAGCACGTTCAATCATATTTTTGGATATGTCTACACCTATTACGTTTTTTGCACCATTTTCTATACAATACTTTGAAAAATGACCATCACCGCAACCCAAGTCTAGTACCGATTTTCCTTTCAAACACAGAATTAATGATTTGATTGCTGGCTGTTCTATGAAGTCATTAGCATTTATTCCACTTTCACGCAACGCTGTGTAGTTTTTGAAGAAATTCGGATTATCGTAAACATTTTGTCTCACTTACATCACTCCTCTGATAAGGTTTTCATAGATTAAGCTGACTTCTGTTTCCAAATTACCATACTAACCATAAAAATTTTGTCATCCTTTTATTCATGTTGTGTATATAAAGCATAAAGATTGTTGGATTTTGAATCAACATATACGTCCCTTTTATTTAAAAATAAAAAAAACCCATATTCAATGAAAAATACAGGGTTTTTATAAAGCAGTTTATTTCGTTTACAGTTATACTTAGTCGAAAGAAGTTCGTGAATTAAATATTACTTATCTAATTAAGACGAATTTAGATTCCGGCCCAAACATCTTTTCCATATCGCCCTTCTTCTTGCACACGATCCAGCCAATTCCTTGCTTCTTGTTCACTGACTTCATGAATTTCTTGATATGCTTGACAAAGGGTGTCTTCTACGTCAGGAGCCATTTTACTTCCATCACCACATATATAAAGATGCGCTCCATTATCTAATAACGAAATTAAATTGATTCTATCTTGTTTTATTAAATGCTGTACATATGTTTTAGGATATCCTTCTAGGCGAGAAAAAGCTGTGTGTAAAGAGATTAATCCATCTCTTTCATCATTTTCTAGTTCTGTACGATAGAGATAATCCTTTTCAGGATGACGACAACCAAAATATAGATGTGCTTGTCCTAAGTTAATACCTTTTTGCTTTTGAACACGACGCGCTTGCAAGAATCCACGGAATGGTGCAATTCCAGTACCTGGTCCAACCATGATAATTGGTGTTTCTGGATTTTCAGGTAATTGAAAGTTTGATTGTGGCGTTCGAATGAAACAGATAATCTCATCTTTATTATGACGCTGAGCTAAATAATTAGAAGCGACTCCTTCATATGTCCCTACCCCACTCCATGCAGGTGCATTAACAACACCAACCGTAATGCTCAGACGATCCTGTGCAACGAGTGGAGAGCTTGAAATAGAATAGTAACGCGGTTTGAGCGCAGGAAGAAGTTCTAAAAAGCGTTCAAATCGGAGTTCACAAGCCTCATACTTTTCAAGAAGATCCAACATTGACATACGTTTCTTTAATATTTGTTCATGATAAACTCCCTCTTCCAATAATGATTCCAATTCCTTTTTATGAGGAGGGCATGCTGTGAATGTCACCATTTCTCGTATTTGTGCTCGAGTGGCTGCTTCTTGAACTTCTACACTATAACTAAGAAGGTCAAATAAACTAACAGGACTGTCTAAAGGTATGTGATTTACACTTCGTCCACTTGCACTCAGTATGACTTGATCCTTCCCATTTAATCCAAAGCGTTTTAAAATTCGGTTGACATTTTTCTCACTATTAATTGGCAGCACCCCAAGGTGGTCACCTTCTTGATACGTAGCGCCTTCTGGCAAGGATATCTCAATATGTCGCGTGCTTCTTTCACTGCTAGATGATTGAAGTTCACGATTTTCTAGTATAGATGCATAAACTGCTTCATATGTTCGCGCAAGAGGAGATCCTCCAAGACGACTAACAAATTGTAAACTTAATGTACTGCGTTCTTTCTCAATGTTTTTGTTAAGTTCCAATCCAAATGCCTTCATCGCATCAGACCACATACTTTGTTTCCATTGCTCGAGCTGTTCCTCGAAATCACCACTTGCATCTGCTTCTCCACGTGTCGAAAATCTTGTTGCTCCTTTTTGAGCCATTTGCTCATCAATGTATCTTGGAATTCGCTGATAAGTACTAGCCCAATTATGATCTCCACAACCAAAAACTGCGTATTGAACACCTTTTAGCTCATCCGATTTTAATTCCTCCAACCATTGCACAAACTGCCCTGCATTACTTGGTGGTTTTCCATTATAAGAAGAAGTTACAATAAGAACCGCCCCTTCTTTTGGCAGACTTCCAATTCCATCGTTAAGTGCTACCACTTCTGTTTGAACACCTTCTAAACTAGCTGTATCTGCTAGTTCTCTTGCAATACCTTCTGCTACCCCTGTATCCGATCCATACAGAACAAGAAGACTCCTTCTATTATCGGCTCCAATAATAGAAGGAGTCTTCTGAACTTGCTGTTCGATTTCATCGTTTTTCAGTTTCTCCTCTATAGGCGCAAGAACAGTAGTATGGCTAATAGTTTGATTTCGGGGTAGAATCCTAATTTTAAAATCACCAGGCTTTAGCGTTAATGTTTGTTTTACGTCCAGCTGATAGTCTTGATAATCGATGAATTCAAAATGTTGAAGAAGCATTCCCATTACGAGTGTGGCTTCATGAAGTGCAAACTGCATACCGATACATGCTCGTTGACCATTTCCAAATGGCTTATAAGCATGATGAGGAACCTTATCCAGCTCTTCAAATCGTTCAGGTTGGAATTCTTCCACATTGTCTCCCCACGCGTCTTTATCCCTATGTAGCTGTGGAATAAGAACAGAAATACGATCTTCTCCTTTCTTAATTGGATATTTCCCACCAATCACTGTATCCTCTTTTGCATAGAGACTGAATGCTGGAGCAGTAGGCCATAGACGTAGCGATTCATTTAAAATCATCCGGATATACTTTAATTTCATAACTTGTTGGTATGTTGGAGTGGGATCTGTTAAAACCCGATCTACTTCTTCATAGGCTTTTTTCAATTTATCTGGATTCTTTAATAAAAAATAGATTGCAAAAGATAATAATCCACTTGTTGTTTCATGCCCAGCTATTAAAAAAGTGATAATTTGGAAACGAATATTTTCATCATCTAATTTTTCACCAGTTTCCGGATCCTGCACATTTAACATACGGGAAAGTAAATCATTTTCTTCCTGATTTCCACTACTTTTACGTTCAGCAATAATATTATCTACTAAAGAAAACATAGATTGAATATCATGCTGAAATTGACGTTTCGTTCTCCACATGAGTTTATCTTCTATATCCAGCCGCTGTAATTGGTGCATCGCCTCATCTAGAGCACGGCTCATGCTAGTAATAAAAGGATGAGGGGTCTCACGATAATAGCTATTAAATCGATAATTAAAACCACATAGACCAATTGTATCCAATGTAAGGCGAGTCATATCCTCCGGAACATCTACGTTTTCATTCGGATTAAGCCGTGCCCATTTTTGAACGAGTTGTACAGCAATATCGACCATCATAGCATGATAACCTTTCATTGCTCGTTGGCTGAATGTAGGCATCAAAATATTATGAGCTTTTTTCCAGTTAGGCTCGTGAGTCTCGCTTGTAAATAATCCGTCTCCAGCAAAGGCGCGAACTTTCGCTAAAGCACCCTCTATACTTTTATCAAATCTTGTTTCGTCACAGACTTCTGCTACCAGTTCATGTCCAGAAACGACAATAATGGTATCACTTAAAGTTTGAATTCGAAAAATGGGACCATACTCTTCCGCTATCTTGATAAAGGATAGGGTCGGTTTATCTTTATCGATTAATGGGAGATTCCCCAGCAATCCATATGTTTTCGGTTGAGGAATGGCAGATACTTTTTTATCCATTAAAAACACCCTTTCAAAAAAGCATGAAATAAAATATCCCATTCAATAAAAAGAAGATAGCAATGAATCGCCTGGGATAAAGATATGTAATTGATTACCTTATTTTATCTTTTCCCGAACTATTCACGATTATGATATTGCTTATAAGGTTGGTAATCTAAGTTGTTTGTTGATATTAGATTTATAACTTGCAGAGAAAATACTAAATTAAAATGAAGCGTATTATTATAATGTTTATCACAAATTGAGAGCTAAAGATTGTAGTATTGGGAAAACCAGTAGTTCCTAATGTCAATTCAAACAAATACGATAAGCAAGTATACTGTGTTACTAATGAAAAAGGATCTGATATGAATATCAGATCCTTTTTACTATATATAATTATTTCACTGGTCCTTTTCCAAATTTAAATACCAGCACCTTAGCAGCAGAAATTTGCATTTCTTCATAGTCTAACTAAACAGTAAAAAAACTTGTAGGAATCATGATCTAGAGTCTTATTTTTCCCTACCGATTTAACCTCTCGACAGCTTCCGCGCTTGTATCTACACGTTTAACGAAAAAAACTAATAGTAGTGCAACAACATTCATGCCAAGCGCTACATAGAATGAATATTGAATTCCGGATAATAAAGCCTTCTGAGTTAACATTGCCTTCGTAGCCTCTGTGAAGGTTGTAGGATCTACATCAACCATTAGACTTTCAGCTTTTGTTTTTGTTACAGAATTCATAATCGTAACAAGAATAGCAGTACCAATCGAACCGGACACTTGTTGAGCTGTATTATTAACAGCTGTACCGTGCGGATTTAAGCGAGTTGGTAATTGATTAAGTCCGTTTGTCATAAGTGGCATCATCACCATCGCCATCCCAAACATCCGCAATGTGTAAATAAGAATAATATGTGTGTGACTAGATTCGATTTGCAGGTTTGCCAGCATATAAGTTGAAACAGCTGTAATGGAAAGTCCTACTATACCAAGAATCCGAGGGCCATATTTATCAAATAGTTTACCTGTAATGGGTGACATAACCCCCATTATTACCGCACCTGGGAGCATCATCAGCCCAGAGCTCAGTGGAGAAATACCACGGACGTTTTGTACATAAGCTGGTGTTAAAATCATACCCGAAAACATGGCCACTGCGTTAACAATTGCAATTACAGACGCAAGTGCAAACATTGGGTACTTGTAAACACGTAAATCCAATAACGGTTCATTCATTTTTAATTGGCGGACAATGAAAGCAATTAGGGCAATAGCGCCTATGATTAAGGTTGTTAAAACAATTTTATTCGTCCAACCGTCGGAGCTTGCAGAACTGAATCCATATAACAAACCGCCAAAACCGACAGAAGATAATAGTAATGAGAGATAATCAAGTTTTGCATTTTTATTTTGTCTCATGACGTTCTCAGATTTCCAAATCCCTAACAGTAAACTAATGATTGCTAACGGTAAAATCATTTCAAAAAGCAAACGCCAGTCATAATACTCTACAATATAACCTGATAGTGTCGGTCCAATTGCTGGAGCTGTAATCATAACTAATCCAAAAATCCCCATTGCGGTTCCCCTTTTTTCTCTTGGAAAGCTTACTAGCATAATATTCATTAACAAAGGCCCCATGACTGAAGAACCTGCTGCTTGAACCATCCGGCCAGTAAGTAATAAACTAAAGTTCGGTGCTAAAGCCGCTAAGGCCGTACCAAAAATAAAAATCACCATAGATGTAATAAATAAGCTCCTATTGGAGAAGCGGGTTATTAAAAATGCTGATGCCGGAATTAATATACCACTTACAAGCATGTACCCTGTAGAAAGCCACTGGATCGTTGAATAATCTTTAATGTCTAAATCTTTCATTATTGATGGCAAAGCTACATTTAAAAGCGAGTTATTTAGAAATGAAACAAATGCCCCAATAAAAAGGATTACAAGCATTAAATATGGTGGTTTTCTTTTATGTAATGTTTCACTCATATATTTATTTGCCCCTTCATTATAAATTCCATTGATTAGTTTAAATCGTTTGTATATCTGCATAAGAATATATTGTCCTTGCAGTATTTTGCCAAACTCTTCGAATGGATATTCTCTTTTTAGCAATTCTATTTGCTCGACATAACATTTTAAAATCTTTTTTATTGATTAAACCTTTATAAACATTTAAATAAGATTTTGAATGAATATTTAAACACGTTTGTTAACCGAAATTAAATTAGGCTGAAATAAACAAAAGGAGCAACTGAAAATACCCTTCTAAAATAAAGTGAAACTTTACTCAGTGGGACTTTTACAGGCAGTCCCCCCCCCTCAAACTTCTTTGCTTTCGCTGAATTTTGAGGGGGCGGTGTCTTACTGCCCACAAATAGCGGGATAAATCAACAAGACCACACACCCATTCTTTTAAATACGGGCTTGTAAATCTAGTTATGTAACCATCCATAAAAAGGAATATTACATAGGCTAAGTCTAACATTACATTTTTAAAGTGAGGGGAATAAGCTTATGCACCAATATTGGTATTTGAATTCAAATGGAAACGGGGAGCAATATAATAACCAAATTTCAATGTCATCATTACATTCACAACCTCAAATAACTAAAGCTCAGGGAATGGATGGTCTGAAGGTTCCTGAGAATTTGAGTTGTCGAGTCTATCCATTTGGTTGGGATTCACCAGCCAATTATACGGGTTTCACTCCCGAGCCCCCTCCCTTCCCTTTAGGTCAGCCAATCCATTATGCAGAGATGATGCCCCAAGGACATCCTGCTAATTGGGCTCCATTACCAGGCCATGCAGGTTTTAATTTTCAAAAACCTCCCATCCCCTGGCCCCAACCATTCAATCATACAGGGATGTTCGCACAGGGTCATATTGCCGCTTTACTATCACCGCCAGCCAAAGCTTTTAATTTTAATACCAATAATAACTGGGGTGTTTTTGGAAATTCTCCAGGATGGGGAGGACAGATAAATCCCATGGGATGGGGGAATAACGGGCAGCCAGGAATGCTTGGAAACTTACTGACAGCAGGAAAAGGCACCATGAATGGAATCGGAATGCTTAGTAGTCTAATCGGTATGGGAAAATTCTTCTTTTAGTTAATTAGAACGGGAGGATAGGTCCATAGCTCAAACATGCCCCCTCAATGTATTTATTGTATAGGTTCCAGTACTCCCTCCAAGTTCGTTTGCTAGTCAAGCGAACTTAATTAATAAAATACAAGGGAAAACCTTCATCTTATGTATGAAAGGATCTTTCAATTAAAGATCCTTTTATATTGCTCATTTAACTAAATAAATTGGTTGCATAACGCTCTTCTAACTTTCCTTGCGAAACTTAGCGGATCATCAACGTCTTCGATATTAACGTAAATTAAATTCGGCTCATCACATAACCACTCATTGTGTATAGACGAAACGATTATTCCTTGTTTAATAATTGTAGCAACAAATTCAGTAACTTCTTTTTGTAAGAGCGCTATCCGCCCTAGACATAATGCCCGTCCAGTTTTATTATCTCTTGATTCGAATGAGAAGGAAGTTGTTACTCTAAAACGTTTTCCTAAGATAGTTGCTTGTATTTCATCCCGATTTATTGTTGCCACGCATTTTCCACCGGCGAATCCTTCTTGGCCACCGATAATTCTTGCAAACTGTTAACAAATTAATTCATCATTAAACGCCATACCTTGAATCATCCCCCTTTTACTGTTAGGTTATGAATGAATACATACGTCTGAAACGGTAATGAATCTATTCTATTACAAAAAAGATGATAGCAATCTAACGAAATCTATTAGCTTGATTACTTGAATTAACTCGGCTATTATATGTTAAAACATTTTTAAAGAGCATAAAAAAGACACCCTAAGGTGCCAGCCTCCAACTTGAGAATCGTATCTATGTATGGAGAAATTTAGAAAAGACAAATACTAAAGATAAGGTTCTAACTATAATTTATAGAGCTCTTATGCCATTAATTAATTACATTGTTCATCATAAGAAGAATCCCGTTATATTACTTTCTGACCAGTCTCGTTAAAGCCATCCCAATAAATCCAGCGCCCATTCCTATTAGCCATCCAGCATGAGTATCGCCTAATATAGATCCCACTCCTCCGCCAAGAAACATGCAGCCAACAAATACTAATCCTCCAATTCCCCAATTCGTCCGTTCCATAATCCAATCACACCCTTTCAATAAAACATATGCTTTTAGCTATCTAAACTTTCTTGCATAGGATGGTTAATTTTTTTGCTTAGGTTTAGCACTTTCAGGGATATCTGCTTTCAAATCGGATGCTTAGTACTCTATTTTATAATCAAAAACATTGTTTATGGTGTTAACACCACATGTCTATAAATCTAATAGAAAAGGTTTCCTCAAAACGAAAAATTAGAGGCTTTTATAGCAATGAAGTTCATTTTTCTTTATTTAGCTAGCCGGTAGTTTAGTTTAATAAGTCCAAATGATAAGATAGAAGAAATAATGATGAATATAGGGGCGATTCAAAATGGATAACTGGAGAAATAACACAATTTGGTTTGAACAAATACCAGATGATCTTCAGGCTTGCTTAAACTTAAAAGAAGATAAATTTAATGAGATGCAGCTTGAAAATATTGAGTATTTAACTTTTTGGTATCATAAAAAAAATAAGCTTGGCAACTTTTTGGGTATGCCAGAAAATCTCCTCTATTTAGAATTAAACTGGTCCAATATACACGATTTCCTTGGGGTAGAAAAAATGAATAAATTAAAGCGTTTAGAATTACATTATTGTACTAAATTACAAAATGATTTTGGTTTGTCTGGATTAGCCGATACGCTAGAATATTTACATATTAATCAATCAAAGAAATTTGTACCAAATGAAGAATTATTCTCTCTGAAGAATCTTCGGGTTCTGTGCCTTAATTCTTGCGGTAATCTTGAGAATTTGAATTTTTTAAATCATTTCCCTAATCTAATTGACTTTAGATTTGTTGATACTAATGTGTTAGATGGTGACTTATCACCAATTTTAGAACATCCAACAATCCGAAGTGTAGGCTTTCTGAATAAGAGACATTACAATATTAAAGATGATAAGATGGATGCTTTTTTAAAGGATAAAAATGGTGGAGGAGAATTTAAAACCGTTATCAATTATGGCGAATATGAGACTTTTAGATATATTTATTAACTCAATTGTTCTTAAACTAACGGAGTGCTAATGTTAAATAAGTAGCATTTTTTACTTCCGCTAACGAGAATTATTTAAATAAGCTGTCCATATGGGCAGCTTATTGGATTTTTTCAAATACGCGATATTTTATTTGTCGATAATTTTTTAATCTTCATTATTGATTTCTATTGTACCTGTTCTAGCACTAACCTTTAAAATATTTAATAGATTCTCAGGTGTCTTGATTTCCACTTCATATTCAAATTTAGATTGAGCTAAGTTGTCATCTTCTAATTCGAATTCTTTTTTCACATTAATAATTTCTCCATTTGTATGAGCTAAAGAAATTTCACGAACTTGTTTCTCTGTATAGTTTTCATTCTTTTTCGCATAATTGTAGCCCATACCATAATATCCACCAACAATAGCAATACCACTTACTAAAATAGCAATTACACTTATAATTATTTTCTTTTTATGTTTTAACATTTCCATCCACTCCTTAATAATTAATCATTTATTCCAAATCTTGCTTCAAGTACATTTTCTGCTTGCTCTAATTGATCTTCAAGTATATCTTGTTCTCTTTCTTGTATTTGATATTGTTCAACAGTTATCGTTCCAGCGTGAAAATCTGCTTCTAGCTGATCATCAGATAGATCTATCTTGTCATCTAATTGGTCAATTTCTTTTTTTGCTGCTAAGTACGTATTTAAGTTATCTTCTTTTGCTCCAACTGGTTTCGTATTATTTGCCTTTTCTACAATAGATGTGACTTCGTTTTTGAAATCTTGTGTTTGCTTAGTATCATTCATAGCAGGCCCTGTTTTGTGTGGTTCTTGTTGTAGTTGCGTACCTTCTTTTTGTGATGTATCGTTTTCTACTTTCAGTTGTTGTATTTCTGTATCGTTATCAGCTTGAGTAGAACAAGCTGTTAAGAATAAACAAGACATTGCTCCAATCATCATCCATTTTCCCATTATGTTCTCCTCCCTTTACATGTGCACCTTATCCATGTCCTTATATTACTGAACAAACATTAAAGGAAGATTAATGCGCAAAAAAATAAAATGATATAATTAAATAGTTTCTAATCTTTCTTTAATGTTTCGGAATTATAGTGATACATATAAATAAGAAGAAAAGGAGAATGTTAATGCGAGTTCTTATTGTCGAAGATGAAAAAGACTTACAAAATATATTGGTAAAACGATTAAATGCAGAATATTATAGTGTCGATGGATGTGGGAATGGAGAAGATGCTTTGGATTATATAAGCATGGCTACCTACGATTTGATTGTGCTTGACATTATGATTCCCGGAATAGATGGTTTACAAGTATTACAAAGATTACGTGCGGACAATAATACAACTCCTGTCTTGCTTCTTACAGCTAAAGATACAATTGATGATCGCGTAACAGGACTCGACTTAGGTGCGGACGATTATTTAGTAAAGCCCTTTGCTTTTGATGAGCTGTTAGCAAGAATTCGAGTGTTGATGCGAAGAAAAACAGGAAATACATCTAATGTGTTTGAAATCGCTGACCTAGTGGTGGATTGCAATATGCATAAAGTAACAAGAGGAGATCAAGTTATCAATCTTTCCAGTAAAGAATTTGCTATTTTAGAATATATGATTCGTAATAAAGACGTTGTGTTGACACGAGATAAAATTGAGCAACATGTGTGGAATTACGACTATGAAGGTGGCTCGAATATTATTGATGTTTACGTCCGCTATCTTCGCAAAAAAATTGATAGCCAGTTTGAAACGAAGTTAATTCATACAGTACGAGGAACTGGTTACGTATTGCGAGTAGAATCATGAAAAGACTATCAATAAAAATGAGAGTGACCCTATGGTATACGGGGCTAGTTGTAATTATTATGGCACTCGTGTTAGCTTTTATTTTAACTTCGTCAGATAAAGTTTTGCTTTTTAATATGAAAAATCAATTGAAGAGTACAGTAAAAGAAAGCATTGAAGATATCGAATATAAGCATGGACAGTTAAAGATTGACGATGAATTTGAGGCCTTAGAAGATGGAGTAAATATCATCATTTATAGTAAACAAGGTGAGCTGATGGCAGGACATAATCCAACAACCTTTAATAAAAAGGTATCGCTTAAATCCGATGAAATACAAACCATTAAAGACGGTAATAAGGAATGGATAGTATATGATTTTCTCCATAATGTAGGCGGCGATGAGCAAGTCTGGGTTCGTGGCATAATGACCATGAATCAATTATCATCGACCATGAATACGCTTATTGTGGTAACACTCATCTCATTTCCATTACTTATTCTCATTGCGGCAGTGGGAGGATATTTTATTACGCAAAGAGCGTTTCGACCTGTGCAACAAATGAGTGATTCAGCCAGTGAAATTGGTGATGGTAAAGACCTTTCGAAGAGAATTAATTTACAAGGTTCATCGAAAGACGAAATGTATCATTTAGCACAAACCTTTGACAAAATGTTTGAGCGATTGGAGACATCATTCGAAAGTGAAAAACAATTTACATCTGACGCATCTCATGAATTAAGAACACCAACATCTGTTATTATTTCGCAATGCGAATACGCTTTATCGCAGAGGAATAATTCGAAAGAAATGGAAGAATCGTTAGAAGTAATTTTAAGGCAATCGCGTAAAATGTCCGCGTTAATCTCGCAACTCTTATTATTAGCACGAGTTGACCAAGAAAAGCATAATACTTTTCAATTTGAATGTATCAATATGAGTGAATTAACGGAAATCGTTGTAGAAGAGCTTTCATTAATGGTTCAAGAAGCTTCGATTAATATAACAACACATATAGAGGAAGACCTGTTTATTAAAGCAGATCAAACATTGATGATGCGTTTATTAATGAATTTACTAACGAATGCGATTGCTTATAGCAAAGCGAACGGCACTGTGAATATGCAACTGTTCCGGGATGAAACCAACATAATAGGTAAAGTCTCCGATAATGGCATAGGCATCAGCGAGCAGCATATTGTGAAAATATGGGACCGCTTCTATCGAGTTGACGCAGCACGAACATCTTCAAACAATGGAAACACAGGTTTAGGATTGTCGATGGTAAAATGGATTATAGAACTACACGGAGGAGAAATTACCGTTGAAAGTGAATTAGGAGAAGGCAGTACTTTTACATTTAAACTACCAATTGAAAACCGAGCATAATGTATGCTCGGTTTTAGCTTTAGAATACAGATTGATTAAAAAGCTCTCTTCAGTCCTTATTTAAAAGTAAATACAAAAACTCCATTTTGAAAAAAAGCGATCAAAATGGAGTTACTCTTTTTAGCTATATATGAGATTTTATAAAACCATCTACTTAAATCTATTTTCCAAGTATACCATTCAACAATCTGAAATATTCTAATCAACATAGATCATGACTTTAATCAGCTCCCAACAAACTTCTGTACCCACCTAAATTTTGAGCTGGGAGTTTTACTTTCCACAAATAGTAAGAGGCTAAATATATAGTAAAACCCCAGAAATCCAAAGGTCTCTGGGGCTTCATTATATATTTAGCTCTTTTTGCTTTTTGTTTTGTTTATGTCTATGCAGCAATTTTCGACTTATGAGAGAAATCAGTAATAAGATCAGTATTAGTATGAAAAGTTGCATAAATGATAAATCAAAATATTTAGCACCTGTAACTATTAAAAGTGTAGAAATCGTACCTTTTACAATGAAAAAAATAATAATCCATAATCCGCCTTTTTTCCAGTTCATTTTTATTTTACCCTTTCCTACGTTTTAATTCTTAAATGGGACACCTTAATAGAAATCTATTATATTAATAAAAAAGTAAACTTTTTCACAAAAATCATGTCCAATTACATGTGACGACTTCATAATAAATGAAAATGATATTCAGTGTCAATTTTATTGACTATTTGAATATCTATTTATCATCTCAATCTCTTTCTACTTCGTTTCTTATAGGCAATGAACTCTTGTTTTCAAACAAAAACACCTCCATTGAATTTGCACACTAAATATGCGAATTCAAGAGGTGTTTTTTCATGTACCATCAGATAAGATTTCCTGCTTTATTTATTTCTTGATACGTAGCTATTTTCTAGTACACAATAACTGGATCATTAGTGTTCAAACTATCATATACAGTTTTTGCAACATTAGGAAGAAGGTTTACACACCCGCCTGATCCCCCTGTTAAATAAGCATTATTTGCCCAGTCTTTTCGCCAGCCTGCATCATGGAATCCTTGGCCACTATTTGTGAATGGAACCCAGTAATCTACTTTAACTGCATAATCAGCTTTACCTACTGCGCTGCCTTTCAGCGTGTATGGTGTTCGTTTATATAGAACGTACCACACACCTGGTGATGTATCTTCACTCGTGCTATGTTTACCAGTTACTACATTTGTTGTGACGACTAATTTCCCATCTTTATAAATCCAAATTTGTTGATCTGCAATTGAAACTTCCGCATACGTGTCTCCGATGCCATTATTCGATGTTGTTTCATAGCCGATACCTTCCTTCTCCCAACCATTTCCATGGATATTAGAAGCAGATAGCGATTTTTCACCCTTTTCAAAAGCTTGTTGAACTTGTTTTGTTTCTTTTTCAACATCTAGTGCCCAGCCGTAGCCTTGTCCTTTTACTGATATGACCGAACCGGAATGGGTTTTAAAGCTGAAATTTTTATTTAATGTTGATTTAGCATTATTAATTTCAGCAATCTTATTCTTAATGTCGCTCGCATCGATTGTAACTTTCATATCCTTTGACATAGAGGCATTTTGAATTAAATCTTTCGCTTTTAAAGGATACACTTCATTCTGCACTTTATATTCAACTGACTGCCCAAGAAGATTCTGTAGTGCTTTCTCCTCTTTTTTAACAATCGGATCGTCTTCTTTAATAGGCTGTATGTATGTAGACTTCAGATGAATTTCACTTTTATACTTCTGCTTGTCGTAATCTTTCAGTAGACTAGTAACGTCATACTGTTTTCCATCAACGCTCTTCGAAATAACAACTTTTCCTTGTTCCAGCTTCGCCATAGCATCTTGAGGCGCTTGTAGTTTTTCATTCATAGAGATGAGCTTTTCTTCTACAAGTTTTTTCATCGTTTCACTACGATACTGATCCTCCTTTTCCGGTAGCACTGAATATTTTTTTTCCTTTGAGGAAGTGAAAAATGTCCACTGGCTTTTTAATAGTTTCTTAACTTGAGGCAAATCTTTTTCCGTAAGTTCCGTTTTTGTATCTTTTTCATCTAAAATTTGTTGTTGATCAACATAGACTTTGTTTTCTAGTCCAGATGTTTTTAATTTCTGTATTGCCTGATCAGCGTTCAGACCACCGACTTTTGTGTCATTAATCGTAACATTTGAATTGAAGTGAGTTGCCTGATAATAACTCATTCCTCCAATGAGAAGTACAATTACACCAACACCCGCTGCAATAAGCTTCCAATTTGTAAAACGTTTGCTTGATCTTACTCGTTTTCTCTCAACCTCTTCAACTGATTCATTTATTGGATTATTGTTCATCAATCTTTCCCCCGTATACATTAACGTCAATCGATTTTAAACTAAAACCATTGACTAGTGTACCTTATTTTTCCTAAAATTTCATTATTTTTAAAAAGATTTTATCGCATTTAATTAATTAAATTCGGATTTTTCAATAGTACGATACATTGAATAACCCTTTACAAGTAATAAAGTGAAACTTTAATTAACTGTTACACCAAGGGATTTAGCTAAATCTCTTGTGAAAGCTTTTTCTCTTTACGTAAAATACGAAGTATGTTCTCCATTTTTATGAACATCACCCCTAATTTTGTCAAAAACTTTTACATTATTAGTTTATATAATTCTGTTATTAATGTTAATTTTTTTTTACATTTCAAAAAAAATAAACGATAATCCTTCTACATCTTAGATAGAAAGAATACCGTTTTTTCGTTTAGAGTATTTGTATATACTTCCAAATATTAAGACGCTAGCATGGATGATGCCCCCAGGTATGAGAATCTAAAGTATTTGAATAAGAAACTTTACTCCGTTCGTTATAGTTATTTACATCATAATATAATTATATATATTTCTATCTTAAGGACTGAAAATAGCTATTTAAAAATATAGTTGCAAATTTTATTTCGATCTTCCTTGCACCCAAGCAGCAATATCATTTATAACATACTCAGGGATATTAGCAGGACTATAATATTCATCCGGTTTACTTAACTCCCCATCTCCTTCTGTAAAGAAGTGATTTAACTTTGGATATAGTCGATAATCAACGTTATCTCGCTCTTTTAATTGTTCTTTCCAAAGAGGAATTTCGATTTTTGATTGAACTTGATAGTCTCTTTCTCCTTGAATAATAAGAAGCGGTGTCTTTTGTTCTTTTGACATTTCTGCTGCTTTAATTTTACGAATAGAATCCCAAAATACTGCTGATCCTAAATAAAAATCTTTTGGAGGATTCTGACTAGAGAAATTGGGATCATTTAATAATTCAAATTGCGATTTGTAAAATTTATATTCATCCAGTTTCATTGCTCCAATGGAAAAAAGATACTCAAATTGATCTAAAACAACATCTTGGATCGTACGGGCTGGTCCGCCCATCACGATTGCCCCAGCAATATTTTGATTTTGGTCTTTTTCAATCATTTTCGGAAGCATCATTCCACCTTGACTATGACCAAGAATATAAATTTGATTCTTATCTATCATAGGTTTATTTTGAAGAAAATGAGTCACAAGAAGAGCATCATCTGTTGTCTCTTTATCAACTGTATAAAAAGGACTGGACTGTGTTTTCAATCCATGTTCATAAGTTCGTTTATTATAGCGAAGGACAGCAATTCCTTTCGAGGCAAGACCCTCAGCTAAATCGCGAAATGGTTTTAAAGTAAACGCTGTTTCATCCTGATCGCTTGCCCCAGATCCTTGAACAAGAATAACCGCTGGGAAAGGACCCTTTCCCTTCGGAACAGACAATGTTCCTGGTAATGGAAACGCACCACTTCCAACTACTACTTCTTTATCAATGAATGATTCAGGCTTACTATATGATGGACGCTCTGCAACAGGACTAAACGACATACTGAGTTGAAAATCATCTATTTTTCCAGATGGATCTAGTTTAATTAGTAAAGGTACAGTAAATTGTTCAAAAGCTAATTTAATCTCTACATTTGTATGAACGGAATTTGTCTCTTTTTGTGATACCTCTCCAATTCCCACAAAAGTACCTGCTTGTAATTGCACAGGGAGTCCCTTCCAATAGCTCTTCAGCCATTCTTCGGATATTATTTTCTGTAATGATCGAGAAGTTAAATCAATTGCAGATTTATAATCTTCTGTATCCAGATAACGGATAAATGAAAGGGTAGTAGCTATAACAGGGTTTTCATCTTCAGTATTGCCTATTTTTTTATATTTGTGTTTGTTTCCTTTAATGTCGAAATAAATTGGTGATAGAATGGATTTTTATATGTACCAGGATATAAGCTTGATTTCAATACATCCATATTCCGTCCCTCATACAAGCTTGAAGAACTCGCGAAATTTTTAGGTGAAATTACTTCCTCCGCATATGAAACTGAAGGAATAGTTATTGCACAAATGGCACCGACAAGTAATAACTTATTCCCTATTGTTTTTTTCGTGCTCATATTTATTGATTCTCCCTTCAAAATTAAGATTTTTTAATACAGAATGCCATGTACTATAAGGAAAATTAATATTATCAAAGAGATTAATAGTCTACTTTATGATCCCCCCAGATTAAAAAGCTATTATAAACAAACTTCAATAAAAAATGGCTGCACCCTCTTTTTTTGAGTGGATTTTTGAGTGACATGGAAGGACCAAGCTGACTCACATGTTCGTCCTGGTTGAAGGGAGTTCATTAACATCTCCATTGTGTATGTATATTTAGTTTTGGTCTTGTCCGAGAGAAAACTCACAGCTTTCCTGTGTCATGGAAGGATAAAATCCTGGAAGAAACTGTTTAACAGTTTTCTCTTAGGCTTTTTTTGTTTTTTTTTTGGTAAGAATAAAATTGGAGGTGTCTTTTAGATGAGTAAAGATTGGATTAAAGTATTTATTGCTGCTTTCTTTGAAATTTTTTGGGTTATTGGTTTAAAAAATGCTGATGACTTTTGGACTTGGACGGGGACTATCATTGCTATATTTTTCAGCTTTTATTTAATGATCATGGCAGGAAGAAAACTTCCCGTGGGAACTGTTTATGCTGTTTTTGTTGGGTTAGGTACAGCTGGAACTGTCTTTTCTGAAATCCTGTTCTTTGGTGAACCATTTAAAGTGGGAAAAGTACTCTTGATTTTATTTTTATTAGCTGGAGTAATTGGCTTGAAATTAGTTACAGATGACAAAGTTCAGAAAGGTGATGAATCCTAATGGCGTGGATTTCTTTAATCTTAGCAGGTCTTTTTGAAATGTTTGGTGTTGCTATGATAAATAAATTGCATAAAGATCGAAATTGGAAATCATTAGCTTTGTTAATTCTCGGATTTGGATTAAGTTTTATATTTCTTGCTTACGCAATGGAAACACTACCTATGGGAACAGCTTATGCAATTTGGACTGGAATTGGTGCGTCTGGAGGTGCAATTTTAGGCATGGTTTTTTATGGCGAATCAAAAGACTGGAGAAGACTTATCTTTATAGGTATGGTTTTAGGTGCTGCAATAGGTTTAAAACTCGTTTCATAAATGATTTTTTAGATTGTACTATGAAGAAGATAATCTGTTTTTATTAAGCAAATTATCTTCTTCATTTTTTATTGTTATTCAACAAAATGGCCCAATTGTTGAATAGAATGACTTGCATTTTTTTAACAACTTTATAAATCTAATAAAGTCGGTTTTTTTGAATGTATACTTTTGTTGGTGTTTTCTTAGAAATATGGATAAATAGAAGAAATTCAGTGTTTGCAATGAAATGAAAGTAAGCTTTTGTAAAAGTTTACTTTCATTTCATTTTATTATTACTGGCTAAGTAGTTTAGAGTTTCTTGTCCTATTTTCAAAAGGTTGAGACTTTCATGTCCCGTTATTGAGACAAGAAAGTGCCTACAAAATTTATGATAATGGCTATTTATCAACGATTGTTCATGAGATTTTAGTTTAGACTTTTATGTCTTTCTACATTAGTGTAAAAGGACATGAAAATGGATACTTTTTAGACAAGAAAGTAGAACCTTCATGAATACCTTTTGTTACTTATGTAGAATTACCCCTACAGATATTGTCCCAATGGGACAGGTACATGACTGGTATTCTTTGCTTTGGCAAATCAAAATCTTATTTAAAACGTGGAAGTCATTCTTTCAAATTCATCATTGTAAAAAGATAAAACCAGAACGATTGGAGTGCCATTTATATGGTCAGTTGATTGCCATTCTACTCTGTTCTTCTATCATGTTTCAAATGCGCCAATTGCTCCTCATGAAGAAAAAACGAGAGCTTAGTGAGTATAAAGCCATATATATGATTAAAGACTATTTTCTTCTTCTATTCCAAACTATACAAAAAAACACCCAAGAGGTATCAAAGGTGTTACTTCGCCTGTTCAATCTCCTACAGCAAAACGGGCGGAAATCTCATCGATATGAGAAAAAAAGGTCTTTGATATATTAGGTGTCGTTTACAATTGTACCCTGTCTGATAATCAAGCCGCTTAATTCAAAAAAGTGAAACCCGTTAGGGTTTATTTCGTATGCAAATCTTTCAATCACCTACACTTGCCCTTTAGAAAAAAGAAACAATCTCGCCTAAAATTGACTTTGCATAAGCTTAGCTTGATAGCGATGTGGCGGTACCCCTTACTGATCGTAAAAGTAGTGTCATACAAAGAATAAATACAATTGCACCTAATAAAGCTGGTAAGATGAAAATATCACCCCATTCTGGTCCCCAATTACCAAATAACTTTGAACCTACCCATGAACCAATTAATCCAGCAATAATATTCCCTAAAATGCCTGCTGGGAAGTCTTTTCCTGTAATCATCCCTGCTAATGCACCGATTAGTCCGCCTACAATACATGTAATAATTAGCCCCATGTTTTACTCCTCCTTTGTTCATTCAATGTGTATAGGTGGACATTTCCTCCCTTGGTGAAGGAAGAAAAAGTTGATAATCCTTGTTCCTTTACTCCAATCGTATTTGTGTTTGTATCATCCGCAATCTTTTCTGTTCGATATTTTTCATGTGTTAAGACATAAATGTCATTTTGGTGAATCCCTTGCAATTCAAGCTCCTTTACTTTCATAACTACTTCCTGTTCATTTTGATATCCATGAACCACCGGTTTTCTTTCATTCTTATGCATGGTATCATTCCTCCTTTAGATTTTTTATTTAGTTGTTATGTAATATGTAATACACCTATATCGGAGATGTTAAATCTGAATTATTGAAAAATTTTATATAATAGATTATTAATATTTTTGAATATCAAAACGATGTCACGAGAACTTTTCTTTGATAAAAGCGTTACAATAACGATTTGTTTGGAAGGCAAGGTCATTGTCTTATAGAAAACTTCTATTTAGAAAAAGTTAAAAAAGGAGTACAAGATACTTCTTTGACTTAAATAAATCAAAGGAAAATAAAAAAACACTCCTTTTCAAAGAGTGCTTTTAAAAAATATATCATCTAATAAGAAACTAAATGTACAAACTTTGTATAAAAAATGATTTTATAGCATCTTTTTAATACCCATGTCCGCCTTGCCAACCACCGTGTCCGCCTTGCCAACCACCGTGTCCGCCTTGCCAACCACTATGTCCACCTTGCCAACCACCGTGTCCGCCTTGCCAACCACCGTGTCCACCTTGCCAACCACCGTGTCCACCCGGCCAACCACCGTGTCCACCTTGCCAACCACCGTGTCCACCTTGCCAACCACCGTGTCCACCTTGCCAACCACCGTGTCCACCTTGCCAACCACCGTGTCCACCTTGCCCTTGCCACCAGCCTTCATAGCCTTGTCTCTGTGAGTTCATTCCTTCGCATCCCTTCTTATTAAAAATTCAAATACTGCAACTGGGTATTCTCTAAATATAATTATGTATCCCAAAAATAAATGTATCCGCAAACATCTCGATTATTGGTAAAGTAATTATCTAATAAAAAAAGCATTTATCATTGCAAATCTAAGCTCTATTGTTTTTTACTTTTCCTAAAACAATTTTTGCTATTTCGTTAGCATATTTTTTAGAGTCAAATCCATCATAGTTACTTAGTATTGCTACAGACGAATATTCCTTTTGAAACCGCATAAAGTGAAAACGGTAACTTGCCCAACTTCCTGAATGTTCCCAGGGGCTTCCATAGATCTTATGTTCCTTGTTCATTCTTCGAATATCCACTAGTAATTGATATAGTAGCTTGGTAGAAATCTACAATTGTTGTGGCTCTCATATGTAAAGGTTCAAAAATACGTTCCTTTGCAAACTGACGTAGAGACTTGCCACTTATCTTCTCTACCACTTGTGATAATAAAAAACATCCTGTATTGCTATACTCAAATTTTGTTCCAACCGAGAACAAAATTTGATGACTTTTTAGATCTTCTAGGGGTACCGCTACATCGCTATCAAGCTAAGGTCGAGTTAGGAAATTTCAGGAAAACCCCTTTTTTTAGGGGATTTATGTAAACTATTTAAAAATTGGACAGCCGCTTTATTTATAATGTATTAAACGTTTAGACCCGTAAATTCACAAGTTCGTCAATCCGTTAGGACATTCTCACCATAGATATTTTGTAGCATCCCGGCCTATCCATTACCATATGACTTCTCACTTAGGTTTTGTTCAACCGACTTTACCTAGCTTAATACAATTTATGACTACTATCACGCCTTGCATGTAGGAGTATCAGATAAGTAGTTTCAGCTCAACTTGACAGCTTTCATTCCTACTTTCAGTCAATCAGTTGTTGTTATCAAATTGATAACCCTCCTGTTTCGTGTTTGCACACTTATGAGGAAACGTGTCGCACAAATAGCGTTTTTGTTCAAAAACTATTCCCATTTAAACCGGACAGCATATGTAATTGTATGGAAATTCCCCACTCATAGAAATCCACCTTTTTTATCTAAGAGCACGCTTATTTGTGTGCTTTTTTGTATTTGTTATGAAATAACTATTTTGTTTAATTTTCTTATATACAAGTTTGTTAGCATCGATTGTTTCAATGTTTTCGATTGAACCAATCTTTGAATTGGCTTACTGCGTTAGCAAAAAATTGCTACTGCTGTAAATAGTGGAATAAATCCCTATAAACTATGCACAATAAACATATTGAAAAGTCTTTTCGAGGGGAGTCCATGTTGTGTTTCCTATTTTTAAATTTTTAAAACAAGGACGTTATTCTATAAATGATCAAGGCAATAGAACTTCAAATATACAGAAAGAAAATGTAGAAAATCATAACATCAACGGTAACTTATTTCAAAACATAAATAATCTTCAAATACTTTTTCAGCAAGCTCCTGATCTGGTAATTCGTCAATTTCAACTAGTAAATACATCAGAAGCTGCTTTGATATACTTATCGGGATTAACAGATAAACAATCTATTCATAATAATATACTACCCCCTTTGATGCATAACCCATTTGATGTTAGTAATGGTCTACCTGTCACAATAGGAGAAATTCAAACAATCAATACTTGGAATCAAATCGAAAATGCTATTTTTCAAGGAGATAGTATATTATTAATTCACGGTCAAAACACAGGGTATCAATTAAATACAAAAGGATGGCCACAAAGAGATATAACTGAACCGAAAAATGAAATATCTTTAAAAGGGACTCATCAAGGATTTGTAGAAACATCTAGTCAGAATATAGCTTTAATCCGAAGATATATTCCTAATAAAGAATTAGTATTAAAAGAGGTTTTAATTGGAAGTAGAGGGAAAACCAAAGTATCTATTTTATATTTAAGAGATGTAGCTTCTCAAGATGTACTTAAGGAATTGGAAACTAGAATTCAAAATATTAAGGTGGAATCGATTATTAATACTGGTGAAATAATTGAATTTATTGAAGATAATCCATATTCACCCTTTCCACAGTTTATCTTGACCGAAAGGCCAGATTCAACTGTATCTCACATCCTTCAGGGAAGATTCGCTATTGTTGTGGATCGAAGTCCCAGTGTTTTAATTGCCCCTATAAATTTTATTTCCTTCTTTCAAGGGGTAGATGACTACAATACCCGTTGGTTAGTATCCTCCTCTGTTCGATTATTACGTTTTATGAGTTTTTTTATTGCCTTATTGCTACCAGCAACTTACGTGGCGTTTATTTCATTTAATTTTGAAGTTATCCCTGTACAGCTCTACTTATCAATCGCAGAATCAAGGGAACGTGTTCCGTTTCTTCCGGTGATAGAAGCTTTACTTATGGAGATTACCTTAGAAATGATGAGAGAGGCTGCTCTTCGTTTACCCACTCCCATTAGCCAGACCGTAGGGATTGTTGGAGGGATTGTGATTGGACAAGCTGCTGTTCAAGCGGGGATTGTGAGTAATATCATGATTATTATTGTTGCTGTCACAACTATAGCTTCTTCTATTATTCCTAATTTTGAAATGGGTTTGGCAATAAGATTATTGCGTTTTCCTATGATGTTATTAGCTGCTTTATTTGGAATTGTAGGAATTATTATTGGCTGGATGACTATAATTGCACATCTTATAAGTTTAGAGTCTTTAGGTACTCCTTATGGTAGTCCTTTGTCACCTTTTCGAATATCAGGTATGAAGGATACGTTCGTCCGCTTTCCTTTATGGTCAATGAAGAAAAAATCTAAAAATATTACGAAGAATCACAAAGAAACTAATCCTGATTAAGGGTGAAAATATGAAGAAATATGCATTTAATGATATCACTGTCATGCAATATATTTTTATAATTAATGCCTCACAAATAGGAACTGGAATTTTATCCCTTCCCAGGGTACTTGCAGAAAAAGCTGGAACGGATAGCTGGATAGCACTATTTATTGGTTGGTTTTGCTCCATGACCGCCAGTATTTTTCTCATTCAAACAGCCAAACACTATCCAAATGATACCTTATATGAAATTCTTATTCGATTATTTGGGAAAATCATTGGTACCATATTAATTATTCTTTACATGATATATTTTGCTTTTTACGCATGGGCAGTTTTAATTAACGGCATGCTTTATATTAAGGGCTGGCTTCTTCCCAAAACACCAGATTATATTATTTTGTTTCTGTTCTCTATTCCAACCTTTTTAGTTGCACGTAATGGTGTTCGTATAATAGGTCGATACTGTGAATTATGTTTTTATATGACAATGTGGATTCCAATTTTTTTCTTGATACCCTTAAAAGAGAGTAATTGGTTACACTTTCTTCCAATACTTAAAGCAGGTTGGAAACCTATTTTTTCGGCTGTTCCATCTACTATCTTTTCCTTTATAGGATTTGAAATTGCATTTTTTCTTTATCCATTTTTGCAAAAAAAACAATATGCAACGCAAGGCATTATTATAGCAAACACCTTAACATTTGTATTTTATTTATTCACTGTAGTTGTTTGCTTTTTATACTTCAGTCCAGATGCAATTTTAGAATTTAATCAACCCGTACTAAATCTGCTTAAAGTTATTGAATTTCGTTTTTTAGAACGGTTTGATATGATTTTATTGGCTATTTACTTAATTGTCGTTTCTACTGCATGGATTCCTTGTGTATACGCTGCTGCATTTTGTTCTAGTCAACTAATAGGGAAACAAGATCATACTTTTCATGTAGCTATTTTTTTATTGGCAGTAATTATAGTAACGTTTTGGATCCATCCCTCATGGAATGAATCTGAACTATTTCAAAACCTTACATCGAAAGCTGGACTTGTATTAGCTTTCTTATTCCCTGTATTTTTATGGATATATAACTTAATCCACAAAAAATACTTTCGGAGGGAAGCACATTGAAGCAGAAAATATTATGCAGTGTTTTAATTCCGCTACTATTGCTCACTGGGTGTTTAGACCAAATGAATGTAGAAGATGTTACACTCACGCTTATACTTGGTTTAGATTTGGACGATAATGATAATTTGAAAGTATACTTATCCAGTCCTGTTTTCAATAAAGAAGCCAAGATTAAAGAGGAACAATATGGTGTGAAATCTGTTACAATACGAGACTCTCGTGAAAAATTTGATACGATGGTTATGGCATTGACATCGGGAAGTAAGACACAACTTATTTTGATTGGTAAGCGACTTTTAAAAGAAAAGAAGTGGGCGGATTATTTAGATCCTTTTTATCGAGATCCCAAAAACACGGTTACTACAAGAATTGTTGCTGTGGATGGACCTGTTTCAGACATAATTTATTATGCTCCCAAAAATAAACCACGTCTCCCTATATATTTGACAAAATTAATTGAGACTGGACATAGAAGAAATATTACTGTAAAAACGACTCTTCAAGATTTTCATAACCAAACAAAAGAAAAAGGAATGACAGCGAGTGTAAGCGCACTTAAAAAGAATAACAATATTAAGTTGACAGGTTCAGCATTACTTGATGAACAAAATAGATATAAGTTAACTATTACACCAAAAGAAACTTTATTATTAAGCATTTTACAGAATAACATAAAGGGAGAATATCCATTTACTATTGCCGTACCGCTACAATCTGAAAGCAAAGAAAAAAATTGGCTAAGCTTTAGTGCTCAAGGTACTAAAGTAAAAACAAGTGTACAATACAAAAATCATTTTATTTTTAATACAAATGTACATATGAGAATTTTAATTTCAGAACGACTGTTTCCTTTTAATGTTAGAAAGAATGGGGAAAAATTAGAAAAAAGCATTGAAAAGCAGTTGGAACTTGATTTAGAACGTTTAACAACGAAAATACAAAAAGCAGAAATTGATCCTATAGGATTTGGGCTGTATGCACGAGCGTATACATATAAGGATTGGAAAAGAGTCCAAAAGCAATGGGGAAAAGCATTATCGAAAGCTGAAGTTAAAGTTAATGTACATGTTAAAATTGCCGGGATGGGTACAATCAAGTAACAAGAACTCAAAATAATAATGTTTTAGGCACTTCTTGAGTAGCACCACATCACCATCAAGCTAAGAAAAGCAAATACCCCAAAATACAAAAAACGCACTAAATACCAATAAATAACTGTTGTAGTGATATGATTTTTCGTTTTTTGATCATGGGACAGCAGTCTAATATGCTTGAATTATAATCATTGCAAGCAGCTAAAAAAGTCATTGCTGGAATAGAAGTTAAGCATATAATCAAAAAAGGACAAACTCTCCAAGATGAGGAGTTTGTCCAAAACCATAATCTATTTGATTTAACAATGTAAAATTCAATTCCGCTAGGAATCTTTCTTTTTTCATATCCTACGATTTTTGCATGATAACCAACAATAGTGAATTAGAATAATGACTTAATACTTGCTAGTACAGTAAGGATACCTATAATAATGACAAATACATTGCTCATCTTCCCTCTATATTTAGCTAGTACAGGCACTTTACGAATTGCATACATTGGTAATAGACATAAGATAGCAGCAACTAACGGTCCGCTAAGGGCATCAATGATTCCAAGAATACTTGGATTTGCATAAGCAACATACCAGCATGTTAATACAACAAAAGTAAGGATCATTGTCTTAACTGTTTTTTCTCCTATATCTTTCCCGCGTGTTTTACCGGACTTAATAATCATGTCACGCATTACTTCATATGCTCCTATATAATGGCCAAGGAAAGACTTTGTAATAGCCACAAAAGCAATGATAGGAGCTGCAATCGTGATTACAGGCGAATTAAGCTCATTAGCAAGATATGATAGGATTGACAAGTTCTGTTCTTTTGCCACCTTAAGATCATCTGGAGTCAAACTTAAAGTACTGCTCCAAACAAAGAACATAACAACAGCGAATGTCATGATATAACAAACTTTTTGTATTTGAGCACACTTGGCATCAGTAGCATCTATTCCATACGTAGCTCTCTGTTTCATAACGAATGACGAAATCATAGGAGAATGATTAAACGAGAATACGATGATTGGTAGTATCATCCATATTGTTCCAAAATATCCTGTTCCAGTTGAAGCAGTAGAAACACTTGAAAAACTTAGCATTGACGTATTCCACTGTGGAATTAAAGATATTGCGATAAAAAGTAGAGAAACAATGAAAGGATATACTAGCATGCTCATTATCTTTACAGTAATATCTTGACCAAAATTTAGTATAGCGATAAGACCGAGTACTAATACAAGCGATAAAATGGCCCTTGGAGGCTCCTGCATGTGCAATTGATGCACGATAAAACTATTTGCAGTATTTGTAAGTGCAACCGAATACATCAGCACGATCGTATAAATTGAGACGAAATATACTATGTTAAAAATGATACTTGCCTTATTTCCGAAATACTCTCTTATAGTACCCGTAATCCCCTCATCAGCAGAATTAGAAGCGTATATCATTTTAGCAAGCGCCCTATGTGAGTAATACATAACTGGATATGCAAGTATGGTAATTAAAAGTAATGATAATAAACCACCTGAACCTGCATTAATAGGTAAGAAGAGTACTCCTGCTCCAATTGCTGTTCCAAAAAGACTCAATGCCCAGGTAGTATCCTGTTTATGCCACTTTTTAGGGTCTGGATATTTCTCATTTTTCACTGCATTATTTTCAGCTTGAAATTCTATTTTTTTTGCAGTATTCCCATTCATATAATAATTCCTCCTAGTTTCCTATTCTTACTTCTCTATTTAAGGCATCGGAATATAGACCGTTCTTGAAAAATGAATTGCTTATAAAATGCGCCACATCGTATATCCTTCTTCTAAGTTAATCAAAATCAAAAAATTAGCGAAGCATCAACCTGACGGGGTTGTTACCACTTACAAAATATCCCAATTATATAGTAGTATATTTTATTAGTAATTCCCCCAATATACAGACATCCTTAGGCGAGCAATAGAGAATAGATTGTTAACTATTTCACAATATACCCGATGATTGTTCATTGATTTGATTGTTTCTCTCCAAATATTTTATTTTTAATGGCAATCCCTGTAGGTGTTGCTGCAATTCCACCTAAACCTGTCTCTCTTAATTCGCGAGGCATCTGTCTTCCAACTCTATACATCGCTTCAATAACTTCGTCAGCATTGATGATATTGTTTACGCCGGCTAATGCGATGTCCGCTGCTGCTAAAGCATTTGCCGTTCCAATGGCGTTTCTCTTTACACAAGGAATTTCTACCAAACCAGCGACCGGATCACAAACTAAACCGAGTAAATTTTGTAATGCAATCGAAAAAGCTACAGAAGATTGCTGTGGCGTTCCACCTGCAGCTTCTACCGCAGCTGCAGCCGCCATCGCTGAGGCACTGCCTACTTCAGCTTGACATCCTCCGTACGCTCCTGAAATACAAGCGTTGTTTGCGACTATCGTTCCAAATAACGCTGAAGTAAATAGAAAATGAATCATATCTTCATGACTTAACTGCAACGTATCTTTAATACTAAATAGGACTCCCGGAATCGTCCCACTCGCACCTGCTGTTGGAGTTGCACAAATAGCCCCTAATGCAGCATTTACTTCATTAACACCGATAGCACTTTGGATCCCTAACACCATCAAATCTCCAGAAAGGGTTTTCCTATTTTCTCGATAGTTTTTAATTTTAACAGCATCACCTCCGGTTAAACCAGTTGGAGAAAATACACCGTCGCCCTCGATACTTTTATTTATAGCATTTTGCATAGTCGCTAAATTTCGTTCCATTTTACTCCAAACTTCTTCATAAGTAGATTTAGTTTGTTCAATTTCCTGTTCAATTGCTAATTCATAAATTGTCTTTTGGCTTTTATTAGCTGCATCCACAATTTCTTTTATGGCCATATACATATTTTTTCACTCCTTAATGTAACTAAAGAATAATGAGCTTAGCTATATTGCTTAAATTTCCTAATTCCTCCTGGACATTACCAGGCAATAGCGTATCCAAAGCGAATGCATATAAATATTTCCTGTTTTCTTCTAAACTATGAAAGTTGTTTATTTCCACATCATATTGTTTAAAGATCCTGCGTAAGACAAATTCAAAGTCAGCTCTTTCAGAAATCGCAATAATAACTGGCAATGGCCCCTGCAGGTCTAAGCTAAATCCGTCAATTTCAACATGTTTGATTTCAATTAATCCACCGCCAACCGAAATCCCCATCGTTCTAACACTTCGATTTTCATCCTCTAAATATACATCTGCCGTATTTGGATGGCCAGCAGGACTATCACCTGCTTCTTCAATAAAGGTAATTTCAATTCCTTTAGATTCTGCTATTTCAATAGCATCTGGCACTTTGCTGTCATCGGCAGCAAATCCTAATATCCCAGCAATAATTGCAAAATCAGTTCCGTGACCTTTATGGGTTTCAGCAAATGATCCATAATACCTTACCAAGACTTTTTTTGGAAGACCTTGAAATAATTTATTGGCTACTGTTCCAATAGCCAAAGCACCTGCAGTATGTGAACTTGAAGGACCTATCATTATGGGCCCAATCACATCAAAACAACTTTTGTATTTAACAACCTTTTTTTCTTTAATAGATGCTACATTCATGTTCATATAAGCACCCCCATAATTTATTATTTTTAATTGCAGTTGAATCTAAGTTATTAAAATGACTGATTCAAAACGAAATCTCATTGAAGGCGCTTTCATTATCGTGTCAAATACACTTTTCCTTTTGATCACATACCTTTCTTAGAGTAATCATGTCAGTATGTCCAAATTTAAAAGGTTACTTACAATGTCATTAGGATTTTTGCAAAAAAACTAGGTTTGATACTTTCTCTAGAGGTAATAAATTCTTTCTCGACGCCCTCATTATAGCTTGTATATTTATGAGTACAATATTTTTTTATTTTTAGAAAGATTGAATAAACAGAATCTTGAATGGGTAATAGATTACACTTAGCATGTAGCAATTGTGTCCTTTGTTTGAAGCTGTATTAGTTAGTAGAAAAGCAAAAATAACACAGAGTTCCTTTCATTAACACATTGATTATATTGGAAAATCATTATAATGATACTTATATTATCCTTTGTTGAAACATTTAATTTTGGACATGAAAGCTGTTGCACTAAATGATTAATATAGATAGCAAGTAATAAATTAATGAACTATAAAATCATTTTTGAATATTAATCATTAACTTTGAATTAATATTCATTTTCCAGAAAAAATGAACTTCTTTTTATAATCTTAACTTAAAGTAATACTTTGGTAATATCCAACAATTTACACCATCCCCTTTACAGTTATGGAAACCCTAATTAGATTTAAAAAGAGAGAAGAGCTCATCGATGCTCCTCTCTCTTTTTTATTTACTTAAGATTACTATTCAAATTGCTTATTGCATCTTTAAGCTGACTTTTAAATTATAAACTTTAATTTCCATACTTCTTTACAAGCCGATCAATGAAAAAAGTATATGTTCCTTCAAAATTAAGTTATAAAAGAGTTATGTTTTCCTGTAACATATTATTCATCCTTCTATTCACAGACAGTACGCTTCCACACTAAATAAAATCTCTCCGTAAACGTCCAATAGCTCTAAAATATACAAAAATTGAGAAATATGAAAAAGACACTCTTATGAGTGCCCTTCTTAGCAACTAAGTCCGCTGCAACTATTATCATTACCCCGATGAATTTTGCCTGTAAGAGGAAATTTTAAGTTCATATTTAATTATTAAAATAAACCGCACCAAAGTTTTCATTAAATCTTTTACACCAAACAGAAACCGAACCATATTCACTTACATCTATCCCTTCAGGAATTTCGTAGTTTTGGTCTCCTTTATTTCCCTTTAATTTTCCTAATTCAATATACTGATAGTTTTTCACGTCTTCATTATTTTTCAAACGATTTGTAGGAACTAATACAACTCGTACATCTGGCCCATTAGATGTTGCAAAATCAGAAAGTCGTAAAACACGTTTTCCATCCGCTAATTGGTAAATTTTTGCCGTTCCAGTTGTTTCATGGACACCGTTTTGAAACTGACCTTCCCTTATTACTCGATCACTTTGTTGCCTTACTTCAGTTGATTGTATCTCTGCTTGTGGCAATGATTCATTTACGTGCTTATCAATAAATAATTTCTCTGGTCGGAACAATGACCATAAAATCCCCAATACAATTATCAAACCACCTATAAGCCATACATATTTTCTTTTCATAAAGTAAAAAACCTCCTGTAACATACTGTGTAGTAGTATGTTAACAAGAAGGTCTTTCATTTTTCTAACGTAAATGTTACAAAAGTCTTTCAGCCGTCTTATTTTTTTACTGATGTGATGGGAAGAGTGAACCAAAATTCACTTCCCTGCTTACCATCTGCGCGATTCCTTACACCAATTTCCCCTTTGTGCATTTCAATCAATGATTTTGCAATAGCTAATCCAAGTCCGGAACCTCCAGATTGTGAACTTCTTGATCGATCTGTTCTAAAAAAACGTTCAAATACGCGTAATTGATCATTTGGAGAAATTCCCATTCCTTCATCCCGCAAAGTGAATTGGACCTGTTGAGTTGGTTTATTTTCCACTACAGTCAATTCAATTGTTCCAGAGATAGGAGAATATCGAATTGCATTATGTAATAAATTACCTATGACCCTTTCTATTTTACAAGGCATAATCAAAAGTCGAGGTAATGTATCAGGGACATCCAATTGCACATGGATTTGTTTGTCTCCTAATAAGACAGAATGTGACTCTAATACATCTAATAGAACTTTATCTAAATGTGTGAAACTTGGGTGAAAATCTACTTGCTCAAACTCTAACTTTGAAAGATCAAATAAGTCGTTAATTAATCCATTTAATCTTTCTATTTCTTTTAAAACCGTTGCTAAGTATTGCTTTTTCATTTCAGGATCTTCAATCAGGTTATCTTGTAATGCTTCTATCATCATTTGCATGCTAGTCATAGGTGTTCGTAAGTCGTGTGAGATATTGGTAATTAGCTCCTTACGAGAGTTTTCCTGTTCCTCTAACTTAGTAAACCCTTCTTCTAATTTTTTTGCCATCTGTTGAAAGGCTGTTGCCAATTCTTTAAACTCACGTGGTTCTTGCCCAATTATATACATCGTTTCAAAGTGTCTATCACTAAATTGTTTCGTCAATTTTATTAAATTTTGTATAGATCTCATGATAGGACGTGTCATTAACCAATAAATAAACGTTGAAATAATGAATGCCACAAATGCAATTACTGTTAATAACCGCGTTTGTTCCGGTTCAAGTAACATTTTCGTATCACTATACCATATAGCAATTACCATAATACTAGTACTTAATAGATTCATGAGTAACAATTGAATACGTAATCTCATGTTTCATTTCCTCCATTTGGCTCAAAGCGATATCCTATACCCCAAACCGTATGAATCCAACGATTCTTTATCGTATGCTTCTCGAGCTTTTCACGTAAACGACTCACTAACACGGTAACTGTGTTTGATGCTCCTTCATGTCCAAAATCCCAAATTAATTCAAGAAGCTGCGAGCGAGAAAATACTTGTTTTGGATGCTTTGCCATGAGATAAAGTACCTCAAACTCTTTCACCGTTAACTCCACTTCCTTATTACAAACAAGTACATATCTTGTCTTTGGATATATTTTTAAATCTGGAAACTCTATCACTTCCAATAAGGATTCTTTCGCTTGTATTTGTACATGGCTTCCTCTTCTTAGTATAATTTGAACCCTTAATACTAATTCACGAGGGGAAAATGGCTTTGTTAAATAATCATCTGCCCCCATTGTTAAGCCTAAAATTCGATCCCTTTCCTCTCCCTTAGCAGTTAACATAATAATAGGAACATTTGATTGTTGACGAATTTCCTCGCATAATTCCCATCCATCTTTTTTTGGCATCATCAAATCTAATATAATTAAATCTGGTTGATGTGTAAGAAATAAATCCCAACCTTCTTTACCATTTACAGCGGTATAAACTTCATATTCTTCTCTTTCTAAATACCGTTTGCATACTTCTCGAATATTTTCTTCATCTTCTACGATTAAAATTCTTTTCTTCATATACTATCCTCACTTCTTTTTCACCAATAACAAAAAATTTATTTTTTCTATTATCCAATAAAAATATCTTTATAGGTAACGATATAAAAACTAATCACATAAATAAATCAGAATTCCACATTTCACCCTCGAAACGAATGAAAATTCGGAAAATAAATCATGTAATACAGATAGTAATCTTAACATTTGATTACTTATATGACTAGATAAGTATTTAAAATAGTAGTTTCTAAATCATATATAAATTAAAAGGAATGAGTCCGATTCAACATCGAACTCATTCCTTACTAGTAACCTAAATTTTTGTATCTAACTTTTCAGATGCAATTCATTTCCGGTTCTCTTTTCAAACTTAGCAACAGAACTGTTACCTATTACTGAACTCTTGATAGATTCCATGCTATAGTATCAGTCCCATTCTCTCCATTACCATATTTCATATAATCGATTAAATATCCTACCTTTAACTTATTACCATTAGATAGTATGTTCCATTGCTTATGGTGTCCAGTGAAATTCTTTGGATATGCATGATTAAATTTAAAAGTACTTGCGTTCTGTTTTTGATCTAAATGGATATAACTATCTTGAAGTTTTAAATATGCATAATCTGAATAAATAGGATTTTGAAATTTAATTAATACCTCTTCATCCTTTTTAATTGGTTTTCCAGGTTTAGGTTGACCTACTCTTTCAATAATTACATTCACTTTTTCATCGCTAGATTTTTCAGCCCAAAGATACTCCCATTTATTCCCTGCATGATGACTTCCCAAATAAGCTGTATTTCCATATGAAGCCACGGTATAAGGAACTCCTTCTGTAACAAATTCACCTGAATTATCTACTACATAATCTTCAAATTCTTTATTAGCTTTAATTTCAGTATCAATCTTTTGTGTAGGCGTTAGATTGTGTGCGTCATTGATTTCAAATGTAACTTTTCTGTGCGCAGCAATTTCAGATTTAATAGGGTGTATATTTTCTCTAGACTCATATGTAAATCCATTTTCACGTTTAACCAGTGTTACTGTTTGTGACGGAGCATTCCATTTCTTACTATAAGTAGTAGGAATATCTTTACTCACTCCAAATAAACCAGGTAAAATTGTTGCCCTAATCTTTTGCGTCACAGAATCATAACTACCTTCTACTAATGTTGGTTGCTGTAGTTTTGCAAAAGCTCCGTGTACAGAGTCTTTATGTAAATAACCGCGATCTCCCTGTCCCGCTTTTAAATCGTTCAATGCATCAGTTCCATTATTAGCTGAAACCACTGATACGTTATTAGTACTTTTAGCCTTGTTTACAATATGATTTACTTTTTTCGTATCTATATTTACCTGTTGAAAAACTTCGTTATAGGATAAAACTGGCTTATCAGCAAGAGATTTGTCTTTAGGAGTATATACCCTAAACTTTGGTATATTTCCTATATCTGTTTCTAATTGTTCAGTAGTTGCATTTACTCTAGACTCATATCTCCCTGAATCCCCCAAATGCATAATTTCTTCACCTTTTTCAATAGATAAATCCATTGTACTTGTAGGTAAAACTTCAATCGAAAGAAGTTCCCCTTGTTCAACAGCTTTCAATTCATCCAAAGATAAGACAATATTCGCATCTGCTTGTCCTTCTAAACTGTCAATTACTACTTCTGTTTTATTCCGTCCACCTTTTTCTGTACTTAAATAGTTTGCTTTATAACGATCTTGTGTTGCCTTTACAGTATTAATAATTTTGTTTCCTAAACGAATATTAAAATGAGGCGATACATTTTCAGCGGATGCTGTGCCTACATTCTTATATTCCAGATGTACTCGTACTTTTGCTGCGTTCGCTGTATCCACAGTTGTTGCGGTAGACCAATCAAAATTATTTGTATAACTCTCCGTTTCAGTAGTTGTTTTTGAATATCCGTATCCCACGTTTGCTGAAACACTTCCGGAAGGAACAGGACCGGCTGCTGAGCCTTCTACACCACCTGAACCACTTAAACCTACATTAAATGAATGTTGTGTAGATACACTTTTTTCCCATCCTCTACTAACTGATCCGCCATTATTATCCGTAATGGTTGCAATAGGAATTACTTCAATTCGTTTGACACCAATTTGCAAATTCGGCATGTTGGCAACTATCGGATTGAAATTAGTATCAGAATCGTTGTTATAATTCTCAACCTCATACATATCAGTAAAAGGATCGCCATCCGTATTTGCATTCATAGGATTCGATATAAATTTTGGTTTCCCTTTATCCTTCTCGGGATCCCATGCTTTCGCTTCATTTTTTCCAGTTTGTGAATTGAATTCAATTTTATATCCATTAATCTCTAAGTCGTTGGAAATACCATCTTTATCCCAATCGTTGTTTGCCATTTCAATGTTTTGTGTAATGAGTGAACCTATTTCCCCATCAGTTCCGAGCGTGAAATTCTTATCTTCTTTTTTTACATTTGCATTCTCTTTGAATATTTCAACTGTACCTCCTGGATTCGGTTGTTTTACATCTGCTAAAGCAGGAGATGCTAAAGTCAGTGCCATCGATACACTACCTAATACACTAATTGCTGGCTTCAATTGTTTCATTGTTATTTTTCCTCCTTGGTTTCTAGGTCCATTAGAACACCTACTAGTAAGATTAATTTCATCATATATAACAAATCTTTCTTTTCTCTCTCATAACTGTTAAAAAAGTCTCTCGTAAATATTACAAAACACTTACAGAGTTTTTAAAAGCCATAAAATCTATATATGAAACATCAAAAAGCCGTAATATGAAGAATCGATTACAATATATACAAAAAGCAGCTAGCCAAAGCTAACTGCTCACTAACTTATAAAATTTCAGTAAAAGAATGTATTAATTTTGAAGTGTGCAAATTGGGAGAGTGACTTCAACTATAGTCCCCTTATTCACATCACTCTCAATAAATACCTTCCCCTGGTGTGTTTCAATAATTTTATAACAGACCATTAATCCTAAGCCGATTCCCTCTTCCTTAATACTGTAAAAAGGTTCTCCTAAATATGGTATACGTTCTTTTGGAATCCCACATCCTTGATCGATAAAGCGAATCCTTATTTGATTATTATCAAGTTTATCAAATTGAATCAAAATTTCTCCTCCTGTTGGCATGGATTCAATTGCATTTTTTATAATATTAACAAATACTTGTTTTAATTGATTTCCTTCACATGGAATCAGTGGAATACCAGGTGTAAAATCAATTCTAATTTTTATATTATTCATCATTGCTTGAGGTTGCAGTAGCATTAAAACTTGATCCATTAGCACACTAATATCATTAGGTTGTATCTTTACCACCTGTGGTTTGGCTACCGCCATAAATTCATTAGTAATACTTTCTATACGCTCAATCTCTGATGATACTATATTTATATAACCCCGATTATTCTCAGTTTCCGTTGATTTTAGTAATTGCATAAACCCTTTCATTGCGGTTAATGGATTATTAATTTCATGAGCCATTGCAGTCGCTAATTGTCCTACGACAGCAAGTTTTTCAGATTTCCGTAGTAATTCTTCTGTTTTTAGCCGTTCAGTGATATCACGAGAAATACTTAGGAAAACTTTTTTACCATTTAAGTTAAAAACACGGACACTAAACTCAGTTGTTATTATTTTTCCTGTTGGAAAAACATATTCATCTTGCAAAGTGAAGGAAGTTTGTCCCTCTCTAATTCTTTTTAACAACCTTACAATCATTTTAGAATCTTGTGGTACTACATTTGGAAATGGTAACGAGAGCAGCTCTTCTCTACTATATCCAAATCTTTTACAACCAACAGGGTTTACCTCAATGAATCGACTTGGAACATGATTTTCATTCAGCTCTACTACATATACTGCATCAGTTGCTTGTTCGATTAGTGCACGGTACTTCATTTCACTATCTTTTAATTGTTGGTGTAATCGATGTCGTTCTCTTTCTGCTTGTTTTCTTTCAGAGATGTCTCTACATATTGCAGATAAAGCTATCACTTTTCCTCTTACGTCTAGTATAGGAGAAACTGTCAGACTGACATCAAGAAGACTTCCATCCTTACGTCGTCTAACAGTTTCTAATCTGGTAACTACGGATTCCCTTGTTAGAATTTTCTGAATATTTTTAAGTGATTCTTCCATTAAGAAATCTGGTACACAGGGTAATCTCTTACCTATGATTTCTTGTAATGACCATCCAAATATCTTTTCATAAGCTTTATTTGCTTGTAAAATATGCCCTTCTCGATCAGAAATGGTAATAGCATCTACATTATGCTTTATAAATGATTCTAGTAATTCTTTGGTAGCTCTTAATTCTGATTCTACCTTTTTCCTTTCGGTTATATCGACTATAGAACCAACAACTTCCATAACTTGTCCATTTCGTTTAATCGGCCTAAGTGCAATAAGAATAATCGTTTTATCATCTGGCCAGGGTAATTCGAATATAATTTCTTTCCCTTCCCATGCCTGAAGATAATACTTCATCAATTGTGGAACTAAATGTGGTGGAACAATAGAAGCATCAATAGTCCGTAAGCTTTTCCCTACCACCTGTTCAGAATAAAATCCTTTTTGATAATAAAACTGTCCATCACATAAAGTGTGTATAAAGTGCTTACCCACTTTTTTAAATTTAAAAATCCCTCCTTGAAGCTCATGTACGGTATCTGTGAGTTCTTGCTTGGATTTTTTTAATTCCCGATTCATTTTAGATAAGTCCTGTGTTAAATAATATAATCTCTGGTAGGCTTCCATAAGAAATAGCCCAATTAAAAGCCCTAAAGCTATATATAATAAGCCTCCAGTGTAAAGTAACTTAGTATTAAAGAATACACCAACTAACCACTTTATTCCGACAAAAACAGAAAAATATAAAGATGCACTTTTAAAAGGATGAAGGTTTTTAAAATATGTTTTAAAAGTAACAAATAGGATACCCAAACCTAAATAAGCAATCACAGGAGGTTCCCAGTAACCTCCAATGTAAAAGATACGCATTATAATAATGCTAATTAACGTAATCCAACCAGCAATGCGACCAAAGTAAATAAAAGATAGAATAAGAGGAACAACTCGAAGATCGTAGGAAAATCCCATGTATGGAAAAGAAAAGAGCATCAAAGTAACTGCAATAATCCCTCCATAGAATTTTTCGAAATATCGTCTGGAATGAATCAAAAACACTTGAATAAATATCGCTGCGCTAACTAATAAAGAAAAAATAGAAAGATTGATGAAATAGTCTTTAATAATCATGTAATGTCCCTCCTTGCATTAAAGATATATTCGACAAAAAAACAGAAAATCCTACAAATAGTACAAACAGTTCAGGTGCAAAAAATATAATTCCCTACATGACAGTACATGTAAATAGTATCATATTGATTCAAATCGAAAACCAGGGAATCTTCCATTTGAACCTTCAAATACCCCAAAAATAAGGTGTTTATTTAAATGTTATGTACAAAAAAACGTAGGAATATTTAATTCCTACGTTTTTTATAAATTAATCAATTCCTTCACTATTACAATTCTTCAAATTCCTCAATTTCGGCTTTTCGCTTTAAAAATATTGCAATATCTTTATTCTCTCTTTTTATTGTATTTGCAATCTTTTGGTTAAGCCCTACACATAAAGCAACCAGCACCTTGATTCAATGTTCACTTTTTTACTGTACAAATTCTTTTGCTTTAGCTAGGTGTTCTAGGAAATAAGGAGCCTTATGCCGTTCAATTTTTCACTTAACTTGGTGTCTAGTTTAGTGTACCATCCCCATGCCCATCAACTTAAGAAAATAGATTCACCCCAAAACGAAAAAATGAGCTTTTCTGTTAAAAGTTAGCACAAAATTTCGTTCTGGGGGTATTTGTTTTTCTTAGCTTGATAGCGATGTGTACCATCCCCAATTAATGCATTTTTTGGGGTTCAGTTCATTATATTTTCTACTTTGTCTTTATACACAACATATTCTTTCCCATCCACTACTGCTACCACCGCAAATTCATCATTTGGATTGAATGAAAGCCAGTCAGCCCACATGCTTGTATTAGCACCTCCACTCCACATATGATGAACAGTGTTTTTAGTTAAATTCATAACTTTATAAGACGCATTTGGTGCATTTGTTCCAGTCTTTATTTCAAAAGTGTATGCGTTATGGATTTTTTTATAAAAGTAAAAAACGTTTGATGGACGAAGTAGATTCATAAAATCCTGTTCTTTCTTCTCTGCAATTTTTATGCCTTCTAGTAATGTGACAACATCTGTTCTTAATGTTTTCCAACTATCTTTAGCTGAATTCAAGTTAGGCTTTAAAAATTTATATCTATTTTGATCAGCTTTTTCATCAGCTTTATCAATATGCCCCAGTACGCCCGAATATTGAGAGTCTAAATCATCCCATTGTGTGGACATATAAGTAAGAGCAGTAATAGCACTATCAATCGTACTATGCATATCACTAATATTATGAAATGCAACTCCGACTACACGATTTAATGTAATTTTATAATCAACAGTTTTACGTAATTCTGCTAAAGCAGGCTCTAATCGACCTAAATTATCTCTAGCAGTACCTATCATTATGCCACCAGAAATAAGTGTGGGGATAAAAGGTATTTTCACCATTATTAATCCATCAGATTCTAATTTCTTATAATAGTTTACTTGTCCTAAAACTTCATCTAAACGCTTTTGATCAGTCTCCACATCAGCTCCTTGGTTTTTTAAAATCGATTGCAAGGTCTCTTTATGGCTTCCAAATACTCTAACATCTTCTCCAATAGCGTTTTTAAATTTAGTTAATTCTTCTATTAATGCTTTTGCAGACTTTTGGTTTCGTTGAATTCCCCCCCTTAAATCAGTAATCCCCTTTTTTAAAGTATCCCCATTTCCATTGTTGATCGCCTCTACTAATGTTTCATAATAATTTTCAAACTTTGTATCGTATTCAATAATGCCGGTCAATGTATCTAAAAGCTGTTTTTTTACTTTTGTATTCCATGTAACAGCATGTGCTCTTGCATTCTTTTGATCCTGTACAATTTTACTAGGTAAATCTGCATACCCATTAATAGAAATTCCTTCAAAACTCACATCCGGATTATTAATTAGTAAATAAGAATATTCATTCATAGCTTTTGCAAATAACCCAGCATCTTGTACAGTTTTTTTCATCTTTTCTTCATTTGCTGAAAGAGACATATCTCCAGTGTTCGTTTGTTCAGTTTCAATTGCAAAGGTTGCTACTGGTGTGACTGCATAGGTAGTTGTCATAATTAAAAATGCTGATACAGCCAGTATTTTATAAGGTTTTTTTTTCATCTTTTCTTATTCCTCCTGTATAGAGTATGATTTCAAGTCCTATTCTTATTAAAAGACGATGTAGTTGCATAGATTCGATATTATTAAGCGAATCTATATAAACTGTCCCCTATTAATCGATTCTGTTACAAATTTTTAAAAACAAGTAAACTACATGGCTATCTTTTTATTTGGATAAAACTTATATATAAGTGAAAGGCGAAGTCTTTAATGAGACTCCGCCTTTTTAATATATAAGGATTTATTAATTATCGCTTTACTGTTTAACAGTGTAATCATAGACTCTCTATGTTATGGTTCACTTTGCAACAGAATTAATATTTCCCTATTTTTGTGGAGTAACAGTTTCCACTTTTAATTCCTTTATCCCTTCTTTTAATGTAACAGCATCTGTTCTTAATGTTTTCCAACTGTCTTTCGCTGCATTTAAATTAGGTTTTAAGAATTTAAATTTATTTTGATCCGCTTTTTGAGCTGCATTCTCAATATGCCCTAGAACGCCCGAATATTGAGAATCTAAATCATGCCACTGCGTGGACATATAAGTAAGAGCGTTAATAGCATCATCAAGTGCCTTGTGCATTTCATTAATATTACTATAAGCAACTCCAACTACGCGATTTAATGTTACTTTATAATCCACGGTCTGACGTAATTCTGCTAATAAAGGCTCTAACTTACCTAAATTATCTCTTGCTACTCCCACTATAATACCGCCAATTATCGGTAGACCCAAAATAGCACCCTTCATTACATTAAACCCATCAGATTCTAATTGTTTATAATAGTTTACTGATCCTAATACTTCTTCTAGACGCTTTTGATCGGCTTCAACATCTGCACCTTGGTTTTTTAAAATCGACTGCAAGAGATCTTTATTGCTTCCAAATGCTCTAACATCTTGTCCAATAGAGTCTCTTAATTTAGTTAATTCTTCTATTAGTTGTTGTGCAACCTTTTGATTTTGTTGAATTTCACCTCGTAAATCTGTAATCCCTTCTTTTAAAGTTTCTCCATCCCCTGTATTAATCGCCTCTACCATTGTTTCATAATAATTGTCAAATGTTGTGTCGTATTCAACAATGCCCGTCAATGTATCTAAAAGCTGTTTCTTTACTTTCGTATCCCATGTAACAGCATGTGCTCTTGCATTCTTTTGATCTTGTACAATTCTACCAGGTAAATCCACATATCCATTAATAGTAATTCCTTCAAAGTTCACATCTGGATTTTTAATTAACATATAAGAATAGGCATTCATAGATTTTGCAAATAACCCGGCTTTTTGCAAGGTCTCTTTCATTCTCGCTTCATTTGCAGAAAGAGCCGTATCTCCATTGTTCGTTTGTTCAATTTCACTTGCAAAAGTTGTTACTGGTGAAACCACATTAGCGGTTGTAATAGTTAATAACGTCGATACAGCGAGTAATTTGTAAGGGATTTTTTTTATCATTTCATTTTCCTCCAATTTAGGTTTTAATTTTCAGTTCTATTCCTGTTTAAAAGCAATATCTTTTGAAATAAATTCTGCATCTTTATGAATATCATTCCAACTTTCTTTAGCAGCTTTTAAATCATCCGGTATTAAAGAGAATTTGTGGTCTTGCATAGAATCGATATTATCCAGTAAATCTGTATAATTTGCGCCCATTGTATTCCATTGCTTTTGAATATTTGTTAGAGATAATATCGCTTGATCTACAGTCTGATATAGATATGCCAATGTTTCTTTCGCGTTAGTAAGCGAAAGAACTGCTTGATTAGCACGATCTGCTTTCATACTTAATTCTCCGATTTTGTTAGAAATTTCGTTATAGGAGTCCATATGCTTAGATGCCGTGACACCCGCCGCAGTTCCTAGACCGATACCAGCTGCTCCAAGAGCTGAAAGTCCACCAACAACAGCTGGTGTTGCTGTACCACCAGTTACAACAATTACAACTGCTCCTCCAATAGCTGCAATAACTAAAATAGCTGCTCCCAATCCACCACCAATTGACCATGCTAATACATCATCAAAATGTTTTTTCTGAGTAGAACGAAGTTGCTCAATTTCAGCTTGAAGTTGCGGAATCGTTGCCTGTTGACCTGCTAATATTGCAGTTAATCCACCTTTCCCATCTGGACCACCAACATTATTTTTAAAATCTGTAGAATTTTGATATAGTTTCCCTTTGAAGTCTTGTAGCATCTTAATTACATCTGTAACCTCTTTTGAATTTGTATTAATTGTAGTAATTAAATCACTTATGCCCTCTTTTAGACCTGCCTTATCTTTCTTTTGTACAGTATCTACTAAAGTGTCGTAATAATTTTGAAATTGTTCATCGTAATTTACAATATTACGAGCTGTTTTTTGAATCTGTGGCTTCGCTTTATCTAACCAATAATTCGCATTGATTCGTGACAGTTCTTGATTAAGGTGAATATTTTTGAGCAACTCCCCTCCTTCTGATCCTAAATCGATATTAGATAAATTTACATTCGGTTGCTTAATCATTGTTTTTGCGTACAAATCCATTACAAGAATATGAGACCCTGTTTCAGCCAATGCTTTCTTCAGTCCCTCGGGACCTAAAGCATAATTGCCTACTTTTTGTTCTTGAGCGGTCGTTTCTTGTGCAAATGCATGAATAGTGTTACCAGTAGTAGCAGTTATAACCGTTGCCAGAGTGGCTAAAGTTAGCACTTTGAATGGGAATTTTTTCATAACTATTCTCCTTCTTTCGCTAGATTCTTATAATCTTTATAGTTTTTTCAAAAACGTAATATCAAAATTTATATACCTGTTCTTCAAGGTAACTTATTACATTTTTTAATTGTCTTAATGTATCTTTTTGAGACTGCTCGTTTGTTGCATCAACATTAGTAGATAATTTTGTAATGTTATTTTTTATTAGATCCAAATCTTCTTTATAACGCTTTAGTAGGTCAAGTTCTACATCTACTTGATTTGCAAACGTATGCACATCATTTTGTGTAAGAAGAAGCATTGATTTTTGTAAATCTGCTATTGATAGTTTCGTTGTTAAATCATATATTTTTTGATTTTGTTTCTCTAAATCATCTAAATATGCTCGCTGTTCTGCTGTTAGTTTATTTACTTCAGCGAAGACACCAAGTGTTTTCTTAATCTTTTCAGTATCAATGGCTTTCATCAGGTCATATTCTTGCGTTTTTGTGGCTGCAGCTGCAGCTATTTCACCTTGTTTGCTTCGCTCAATTGCTTCACGAGCTGCTTTTTTGGCTGATTCAATTTCTAGAGCAGTTTTACCTTGCTCTTTCGCTTCTTGCGCTGCTTTTTTCTCTGCTTCTAGAATAGAGTTGTTAATTTCTTTTCCTTTGTTATACGCTGCCATCCCTGCTTGAGCAGCCGGTTCAATAATTTCTTTTGAAAGACTATAAACTTCTTTGAATATAGCAAATCCCTGCTCATTTAAAGCTCCTGGTATTAATGCAATTTGTTGTAAATCATTTTGAATTGCTTTCTTGGTATTTAATAATTCATTTTTTAACTGATCTATTTTCCCTGTTCCATCTGTACTTAGTATGCCTTGTGCTGTTGCCACATCAGTATCGAAATCTTTCAATTTTTTATCAAGCTGTAATTTAAGTTCTGTTAATTCATTAATTTGTCGTTGCGCATTTTCTTGATTCGTCATAGCCATTTCTTGAAGAACTTCAAGTCTATCCAAAAACCCTTCACTATCTTCTTTATTGTCTACATACGATTTTAATGTCGGATAATAGCTATTAAATTTCGTTACAAATCCTTTACTTTTTGAATTTAATAGAATTAACTGTGGATAGAGTTCTGATGACCATTCCTTCATATCTTGTTTGATTAGGAATTGATTGGTATTTAAAGCTGGGACTTCCTCTAGCTGTACATTAGGACTCATTAAAGATTGATCAATATACGTTTGGATTAATTTAGATTGCGCACCTAATTTTCGTAATGATGAAGAAATATCCATGCTTTCCTGTTGAGTTTCTGCTTGAACGATTGGTGTTGCGAGAGTATTGATAGGAATAGTTGCTCCAGTTACAATGGATGTTATTAAAAATCCTGTCATTATTTTATTTTTCATTCCGTACACTCCTTTACCATTGTTTTTTATAACTCGATTCATATAACTTGTACGCCCTAGCGCTAGGCTCTCTCCTTGCACACGCATGAGGAAGGGGAAGTCTTTCGGATAGGGTGTTATCGTTATTATTTACTTCTAATAGGATCTAAAGATTTTACTTCCCTCTCATTTAGATACTCTATTTTTCAAATAGGAAACGATAAAAATTCATCAGCTATATTTGAATTAGCTGCCCAATGAGTAGTAAAATATTATTTCTCCCCTAGAGCTGCTAACTTACAGAGCCGTGAAGATAGATAAACTATTGCTTCTAGAGTTAATCCTGTCATGACCTTTTTTTAATATCAATTTCATAATATGGTTTTTAGTTTTGTCAGCAATAGCCTTACAAGACTAAAAAAGATGAAATTACACTGTACATTGCTTATACTTTTATTGCGGAATAAATTCACTTTTGTTATGCAGTAACTTAAAACACTTTTATTACAAACTCGATCCTTTTGAGACTCTAGACCTCCTAATAAATTAACTGATTATTAAGAAAATTAAACTTAACATGATGTTACTTGCAACTTCACTATACTCCTATTAGCGTAATCTTCTCCTTTCTGTCTGGTCATACCAGTTATGTTGTTCATTAAAACATTAAATTTTCGATGCGTAAATAGCAAAATTTTGTCGATTGCGCCCGATAATTTAACTGTCAAGTAAAAAATCGAGTCGAAAATATTATACCAATATAATTAATTAGGAGTTTTATCTCTGTAATTGTAATGATTACAAATTAAAGTGTATACGGTTAATTAATAACTATTTTAGCTTAACCGTGCAGTTTTATTTTTTAAAAAATACTTATAGAATAATTTAATAGGTTTTTTTATACTTTATTTCCTTTATTTGGTTATGTATAATTGCATATAATATAGATATATCAAGTGATATATGTTATTTTGTTAAATTTTATGTAATAGCCCCTAATATCACCATTAATAAATACTTAACATGAAGATATTAATCTATAAACTTATCCATCGTTATTACTATAGGTTTTAAAATTTAAAAAAGCCGCAAAGCTTTCTCGAAAAGAACCTTTGCAGCCTTCTGTTTTTTTGTCTCCTTAGAAAAATAATGGATAGTGTACTCTTTAAAATTAACAACATGTTATAAATCTTACCCTTGTCCTTTGGCTTCACTAAATGGTTCATGGACTCTTCAAGATCTATTTGAATACATATTCCTTTTCTAGATCAATCACATACCCTTTCTAGAGTAAAAGAAACAGTATGCTCAAGTTTTAGAGTTACTTGCGCGTATATTAAAGTTTTTTCACAAGAAACTGATACTAAGCTTATATTACGGTATATTTTTCACGATACTGTCTAGGTGTCATGTTAGTTGATTTTTTGAAAACCCTTGTAAAATAACTTTGGTCGTTAAAATTAAGCCAAGCACAAATATCTGATAGTGGATATGTAGTGAGTGTTAATAATTTTTTTGCTTCTTCCACTCGTTCCCTTTGAATAAATTCACTTAAAGGAATTCCCACTTCTTTTTTAAATAATTTAGATAAATAAGTAGGCGTAATATCCAAATGATTAGCGAGTTCATTGAGAGATATTCCATCGTAAACATTTTTGCTAATATGGTTCATACATGTAATAACCGCATTTGAAAATTTTTGCGCATTGAATTCTTTCACTCGATCTGCAAAAGTACGTAAAGCATCTCCTGACAATCGCCTTACAGAGTCCACGTTCTCTAGTTGTTCCATGGTTTGGATATACAAAATACTAAGAGCAAAAGCAATGTCTGGTGGGAGATTACCTTCTATCGCATATCGAGTAGCTAAAGTAATCGCAATAATCCCATGGTTTTTTTGGTTTCTGAGTGGATCCGCTGTTAAAATTAATTCAGTATCTTCCTGCGATACTGCATACATATATTGCAACAACTTCTTTTTATTTCCCTCTTTGATTGCTGAAAAATAATTATGTACTAATGCCATGTTGTGAGTTTTTGGTTTATTTTGTTGACGTTTTAAAATATATAGATCAGGTTTCACAATTTTATAGGGAACTTCCTCTAACACTTTATTTTTTTCTACAACAATATCAACATCTAACTTTTCATTGAAAATCATGTAATGCAATAAAATTCCCATATCAATTAAAGAAGTTTTTTTAACCTCAGTTAGGGATTGAAAATAGGTTAGTCTTTCTTGAATATTATTATTTGAGTTAAATTCTTTTCGAAGTTTAAATGTCACATCATCTGATTCCTTTGAATGTATAGTGGGGCCAATTATTATAGTCCCTTTTATATAATCATGATTCGCTATATGAATTAGGATGAAATTTTCAAGATAACTGTTACATCTGAAAAGGGGCCAATTATCGGGATCATTTTCTTGATAAATGTCACTAAGGTGTTCTTCTTTAGAAGAATAAAAAGGACTACAAATATCATCAGAAATAGACTGATATAAAATTTTTTTGTCTGTAGATAAAATATGAACAGGTACATTAAAGGCTTTATGTGCGAGATCACACAAGTGTTGTATATCGATAGAATTATTCATTACCTTCTCCTCTTAATTAGATTAACTGATAAATTTTACATCTTTACGGTATAAATTCATAAATTATTTTCCGTCAGGTATAACTTACGAAAAAATATTACTATAAAATATCAAAATAGTACAATTCACGACAAAATATTACTATATCTTTTTTATGAAAATCATATATTATTTAATTGTAATTAGCATCTAAATATCAGAGTAGATAGGATAAGTAAATGAAATGAGCGAAGGTCTTTTCTTAATTCTACAAGATCTAATCATTGAACTTGAGAAAACAGTGAAGAACCTACAAAATACAGTGGTTTTCCATGCGAGGAACAAGCTGAAAAAAGATTCAAAATACAGCGAAAGTAACAGGAGATACTGTACCACTGCAAGAACCAACAGTCAAAATTCCAATTCAATTACTTGTACAAATTGAATTTTTAAAAATGGATACTGCTAATTTAAATGTAAAACTGAAAAATTACTGTGCTTCAAATTTTAGATAAAGATAACAAAAAGTCGGGAAATTAACAACAGAGGAAAATGATAAGGCTATTTATGAACCACTATGCTTTGAAAAGTACAAGCTGGGGGAATTTCAAGCATCAAACAGATACATGTTACTTAAAGATTTAATTGAGAGAACGGTCTTTTCATCAGTACAAAAATCGAATGGAATATTAGAAATACCGGCAATATATGGACAACTATTTTTATCTAATTGGTACTATATTACTGGTCGCAACATTAGTTTTACTTTCCACAAAAGAGGAAGAAATATATATATATTGTAAAAGTACTAAGAATAGCAGACGAGATAGAATATATGAATAATCTATTTATTGGTTATTCATCTTTGTATTATTAGTCTTTATACTACCTAGTTTTATTATCGTATCACATAAACTTATTATTAAATTTCCAAATACAATAGTTGTTAGTTAACAAAAACAACATCCATAATTAAGATGCACAGTAAATTGACCTCAAAGCAATAATTTTTAAGTATTATGGAATTAAAATTACGGATAATAACAAAACGATTTTAAACACCCCTACACTGCTCATGTCTAATTTATTTCCCATCGATACATATGTCATCAATAAGGTTGGAAAAGGTTATTAAAAAAGAATCTGAGAGGTTGTTTTTTAACTACAAAATTATTTTTTGGATTTTTTGTGAATAAAAGGAAAAAGAATCCATTTGCACATGAATTCTTCTTATTTACTGCTTTAACTTAGTGTAATCTGTATTGACCTGTTAACTGTTCTTCAGCCATTCGAACTAAGCGTTTTGTAATTTCTCCACCAACCGAACCATTTGCACGTGATGATGTATCAGGTCCTAGTGTGACTCCGAATTCACGAGCAATTTCATACTTCATTTGCTCAATAGCACTTGCAGCAGCAGAAATAAGAATTTCATTTGTATTACTTTCGTGTCTTTGAATATTCATAATTGCACCTCCACTATATTTGTATATAACATGTGCTTAATTATGATATTTATACGTAAGTAAACTATTTTCTTCTAGTATTTTTTAGGAAAACTCTTTTTCTTTCTCTCTTTCCCATATTCCACTAACTGAATTTGAAACACATCTGAATCCTGAATTCCTAACACATTCATTTCTTCTCTAAATGAACGCCAGGACTCTACCTTTATTGATTTTTCTTGGCCATTTCTTAATGTATAGATTCTTGAGTAACTCTAACTTCGATAATCAACCCTCCTCACACGTTAAATAATGTACATTTAATTATGTAAAAAAGACATAATTAAATATTTTTTTTATGAAAGTTTCACACCAGCATATCTGCAAATGAAGTACCCACATTATTCTTCCGTTTCATATGCTTCTCTAAATAGATTTTTGTTGTTTGGATATTTTCATGCCCAAGCGTTTGCATTAAATGATATAAATCCGCATTTCCTTGTTCAACTGCCATGATTGCAAAAGCATGACGGAATGTATGTGCCGTTACAGGATTTTCACGATACTTTAGAAAATCGGTTCTGGTGCAAAAACTTCAAAATATCTAAAAAAAGTCTTTCAGACTTGGACATACTGATACTATTACTCTAAAAAAGGATGTGATTGGTATGGAAAAGCAAAATCTATTCAAGTGGAAACATTATCAACCGGATGTTATTTTATTAACCGTGAGATGGTACCTACGGTACAACCTCAGTTTTCGTGATTTAGTCGAAATGATGGAAGAACGCGGGCTATCCCTGGCT
>NZ_JBIYDV010000025.1:0-80879 GCF_044909215.1 Bacillus sp. RC252
CCAGGATCAAACTCTCCAATAAAGTTAGTTTGTCTAGCATCTAAAAATAAAAATTGACGTTCACGTTGTTTGTTTCGTTCAGTTTTCAAAGAACTACTTGGTCGCTCATTTGCGACTTTCTTATGTTAACATCTTCGTTTCCCGATGTCAACTAAGTTTTTCAAAATTCTTTTTTGTCGTTCACTGCGTTTCTGCATCAGCGACGTTTATTAATATATCATGCAGTATATGTAGGGTCAATACTTTTTATAAAAAAATTTCACATCCCGTTAAAAGCTTAAAAAATCATATCTCCTTATCATTTTACTAAGTTTACAAACGAGTGAAAATTCTAAATTTTATGTTATATTATTATTATAGGAGCGTGGTGAGAATGAGCATTAAATATTCGAACAAAATCAATAAAATTCGGACCTTCGCATTAAGTTTAGTATTTATCGGCCTCTTCATTGCATACTTAGGAGTCTTTTTCCGTGACAACATTATTATTATGACAACATTTATGATGGTTGGCTTTTTAGCTGTTATCGCTAGTACTGTCGTTTATTTTTGGATTGGTATGTTATCTACTAAGACTGTACAAATTATTTGTCCAAGCTGCGATAAGCCAACAAAAATGCTTGGTCGTGTCGACGCATGCATGCATTGCAACCAACCTTTAACACTGGATCCGAGTTTAGAAGGAAAAGAATTTAATGAGAAGTACAATAAAAAAAGCTATAAAGGATAACACGTACTTTCACTTTAGTATTTTTTCATCCCTATATAATAAAGAAAGAGGGTGACTTAATCGTCACCCTCTTTCTTTATTATATATTACGCCTTATGACACTCTGGACAAACGCCATAAATTTCTAAGCGATGACTATTAATAATGAATCCTGTCGTTTTCGCAGCTTCCTCTTCAAGCTGTTCCAAACCTCCATAAGGAAAATCAACAATCTTACCACATTTTTCGCAAATCACATGATAATGTTGACTTGTAACATAATCAAATCTACTTGAAGCGTCCCCATAAGTTAATTCCTTTACAAGTCCAACTTCTTTAAACACACGTAAGTTATTATAGACAGTTGCAACACTCATATTTGGAAACTTACCTTCTAATGCTTTATAAATGTCATCCGCTGTTGGGTGCGTCATAGATTCCACAAGGTACTCTAAAATAGCATGACGCTGTGGAGTAATGCGTACACCCGTATTTTTCAGCATTTCTAGCGCTTCTTTTAATTCTTCTTTGACCACCGTCATGCACCCCGATTCTATACGGATTATTATTTTATAATTCTTATAAAGAGTGTACTCCTTTTCTTATAAATCGTCAATATTTCTACTATAAGTATGTGGTTTATTTTTGTATATAGCCTTATTCTTATGTAACTTCCCGTATTTCCTATACATTTACATAGAAAAAAGTGCGACATAATCGCACTTGGAATACTATCATCTGAGGAGGTATGCCCTACACTTTCACTTTATGTATCGCAAGAAAATATGTATAGACGCATGCCTTACATATGTATTTTTTTCCACATTAATATAGATTTATTTTATATAAGAAAGTACGTCCTCAATATGTCTCTTCACTTTCACTTTACGCCATTCTTTTACAAGTTCACCATCTTTATTGATAAGGAATGTAGAACGCTCGATTCCCATGTACTCTTTTCCAAAGTTCTTTTTCAACTTCCAAACATCGTACAATTCTGCTACTTTATGATCTTCATCTACTAAAAGTACAAATGGAAGCTCATGCTTCTCGATGAATTTCATATGTCTGTTCACCGAATCAGGACTTACGCCAAGGATGACCGTGTCCTTCTCTTGGAATAATCCATATGCATCACGAAAATCACATGCTTCAGTTGTACACCCTGGAGTCATATCTTTCGGGTAAAAATATAAAACTACATTTTTACCTCGGAAGTCAGCTAAGCGAATTTGTTCTCCGGTACTTCCCTCTAATGTGAATTCCGGTGCTATTTCTCCTACTGTGATCATTGTTATCACTCCTTTTCTTTTCTATTACTATAACAAATGCTACCTTATTTTTCATTGTCCATTACAGTCCTTACCACAAAAGCAAACGGTAATGTATATCCAATTAATGCTTCTCCAATTGCAATCCATCTTCCGATTCCAATCGGAGCTATATCACCATATCCAACGGACAATAAAGTAACCGCGCTAAAATATAAACATATTTCAACGAGTTGAAAGGAATGAGCACTTAGCCTATCCCCATCTTCTTTTAAAACCGCAAAACCCATTTCCTCTAGCACAACATAACTTAATCCAAACGCAATCAGTACCGTTGTATAAATTAAAAACAACGTAGCTAAATTGTACAGCGAAAAGAAACGATTGGAATTTGAATATGAACTCCATAATAATTGGACACTTCTCAAAATAGCGATTGCCGCAATTAATAGAATAAATCCCCATAACATGTCCTCCACCTCATTTTATATGTATGAGGACTATAGCGGATTTATCCCTTAGAAACGAACAAGCTTCTATAATTAATTTCCCGCACCACGATATCGTTTAACCCCTTGATTCCAGAGGGTAATTGCAATAGTAAAACAGATAACACCAACAATTGGCGTTGCGAAAGCATAGCTATTCCACTCTGTTTTTCTTAAAAAGTATGCTGCTGGATATACCCCAACAAATGCAAACGGTAAAACAAACGTTAAAACAAAGCCAATAACACGGTTATAAATATCAACAGGGTAGCGTCCATAATTCCCTATGTTATACATAAGCGGCATAATGGAACTTTTCGCATCCGACCAAAAGCCAAGACTTGCAAGCGTAACAAATATCCCGCCGTACACAAGTGCCCCTCCCCCTACCATAAGTAGGAATAAGAAGAAATCATACCAGTAAAAAGATAATTGCAGCTCCATTGCTGCATAACCCATCACAATAATCCCCGTAATAGCTCCAATTAAAGATTCAAGTTCCATTCTTTCTAATATAATTTGAAACAAACTATGAATCGGTCTCGTTAATATACGATCCATTTCTCCTTTAATAATGTAACGATCATTAAAATCCCATATATTAAAGAAAGCTGAAAAAATGGCAAACGGTACTAAAAAGAAACCATAAATAAAGATTACTTCTTCTCGGCTCCACCCTTTTAGTGCTTGGGTGTGCCCAAACACAACGAGAATGAAGATTAAATTAACAGCTTGTAGTGATAAATCTGAAAGTAATCCGACGATAAAATCGCCACGATACTCCAATTTTGTTTTTATATATTGACTTGCATATTGCAAAAATAATTTTATATATATCATCTCGTCATCCCCCTTGTACGATTAGACGTTTTCTCGCCGTTTTCCACATCAGTACAATTGGAATAATAAGTATAATTGCCCAAATCACTTGAAATAATAAAGCTTCATATAACTTACTTCCTTGTATACCTTCAGAGAAAATCATACTTGGAATATAACTAATTGCTTGAAACGGTAAAAACACCATTGCTTTTTGGGCCCATAACGGATAAAAACTAATCGGTAATAATAAACCAGAAAATAAATCGATAACAACACGTTTCGCATACATAATTCCACTATTATTAAATAAGAAGAATGTAAGCATTCCTGTCATTAAATTTATTTGTGTATTAATGATAAAACTAAATATTAAAGATAGGAAGAAATATAACCACGTTTGAAAATTCGTTGTAATTTGTAATGAAAATAATAACGTAACAATAACCATGCCCGGAATCGAAAAGAAAGCAAAACGAAATATCCCTTCTCCAAGCCCTTGCATAACTTTCATACCTAAATAGTTGTACGGACGAATTAGCTCTACCGCCACACGCCCTTCTTGAATTTCCATCGCAATTTCTCTATCTATATTATTGAAATAAAAAGCGCGTGCCATCCATGCGATCGCAATATACGTAGTCATTTGTGAAATAGATAAACTTTCAATATTCTCTTTCCCGCTATAAATTGCTTGCCATAAAAAATAATACGCACCAATGTTAATCGTATAAATTAAAATCCCGCTGTAATAATTTGTACGATAAGCAAGCATCATTAAAAAGCGAATCCGAATCATTTCAATATACTTACCCATGCATAATACCTTCTTCATAAATGTTACGAATAATTTCCTCTGTAGACACTTCGTTAATTTTCAAATCTTTAATTTGAAAGGCTTGTACTACTTTAGAAATCAACATAGAGATGATAACTTCTTCATTCGGTATTTTTGCAACCCATGCGTTTTCTTCTTTCGCTTTTAACCAAACAACATGACTATCTGGCATAACCATTGATAACTCCTGGTATGAAACCGGGGCAACAAACTGAAAATGTATTTCCTTCTCTACTCCCCACTGCGTACGAAGATCATCTAAAGATCCGTCATACATAATATTCCCTTCATCAAGCATGATGACACGTTCACATAAAGCTTCAATATCAGTAATATCATGTGTCGTTAATAAAATTGTTGTTTTATAACGTTCATTCATCTCTTTTAAGAATTCTCGTATTTTCAATTTCACAAGAACATCTAGTCCAATTGTTGGCTCATCTAAAAATAATAACGGCGGATTATGAATTAACGCCGCTGCCAATTCACAACGCATTCTTTGACCAAGAGATAATTTCCGTACCGGTTTATCTAACAAAGGACCAATATCTAACGTTTCAATAACATGTTCCATATGTTCCTTATACTGAGCGTCTGATACACCGTACACTTTCTTCAATAAACGAAATGATTCTTGTACAGCAATATCCCACCAAAGCTGGGAACGCTGACCAAACACAACGCCGATTGTTCTTACAAATTCTTCTCTCTGTTTGTGTGGATTCATTCCATTCACTGTAATTTGTCCTGATGTCGGAGTCAAAATCCCTGTAAGCATTTTAATCGTCGTTGATTTACCAGCACCATTCTCACCAATATAACCAACCATTTCACCTTGCTTTACAGTAAAAGAAACATCATTTACTGCTGGTACTATTTTATAATTACGATTTAATAAATCGCGAAATGCACCCTTTAATCCCGGACGACTTGAATAAGCTGTAAACTCTTTACGTAACCCTTGTACCTCAATTACCGATTTCATAATCGGACCCCCTTCCTAAATGTCACAACGAATAGTTTACCCAACTGCTCCTTCTATCACAAACAATACGTCTTTTCAAAAAACATGTTAGAATAATACATAGATTTTTGTAAGGAGATGAATTGTAGTGAATTTCACAAAATCAGAAGCGTTACATAAAGAAGCTTTAGAACATATCGTTGGTGGTGTTAATAGTCCTTCCCGTTCTTTTAAAGCAGTTGGAGGCGGTTCTCCTGTTGCAATGGAACGCGGAAAAGGTGCTTATTTCTGGGATGTAGATGGAAATAAATATATCGACTATTTAGCAGCGTATGGCCCTATTATTACTGGACATGCTCACCCACACGTAACAGAAGCAATTAAAACAGCGGCTGAAAACGGCGTACTATACGGTACTCCAACAGCACTAGAAGTAAAATTCGCAAAAATGTTAAAAGAAGCAATGCCCGCTTTAGATAAAGTTCGCTTCGTGAACTCTGGTACAGAATCCGTTATGACAACCATTCGTGTTGCTCGTGCTTACACTGGCCGCACAAAAATTATGAAATTCGCTGGTTGTTACCACGGTCATTCCGATTTAGTACTTGTAGCAGCTGGCTCTGGTCCTTCTACTCTTGGAATTCCTGATTCAGCTGGTGTGCCACAAAGTATCGCTCAAGAAGTTATTACTGTTCCATTTAATAATGTAGAAACTTTAAAAGAAGCGTTAGATAAATGGGGACACGAAGTAGCAGCTATCCTTGTAGAGCCAATCGTTGGAAACTTCGGTATTGTTGAGCCAAAACCTGGCTTCCTTGAAAAAGTTAATGAACTCGTTCACGAAGCTGGTGCACTAGTAATTTATGATGAAGTTATTACTGCTTTCCGCTTTATGTATGGCGGCGCTCAAGACTTACTTGGCGTAACCCCAGATTTAACAGCACTTGGTAAAGTTATCGGCGGTGGACTTCCAATTGGTGCTTACGGTGGTAAGAAAGAAATTATGGAACAAGTTGCACCGCTCGGCCCTGCATACCAAGCTGGTACAATGGCTGGGAACCCTGCTTCTATGGCATCAGGGATTGCCTGTCTAGAAGTACTTCAACAAGAAGGCGTATACGAGAAATTAGATGCACTTGGCGCAATGCTTGAAAAAGGAATTTTAGATCAAGCTAAAAAACATAACATCGATATTACAGTAAACCGTCTAAAGGGTGCATTAACTGTATACTTCACGACAAATACAATTGAAGATTACGATGCAGCCAAAAATACAGATGGTGAAATGTTCGGTAGATTCTTCAAGCTGATGCTTCAAGAAGGTATTAATTTAGCACCTTCTAAATATGAAGCATGGTTCTTAACGACAGAACATACAAAAGAAGATATTGAATATACAATTGAAGCTGTTGGCAGAGCATTTTCTACCCTAGCGAACAATAAATAATCTCTTCATTACAAAAGGAAAAAAGAAAGCCCATCTTTCTTTTTTCCTTTTTTCTATTTCATAAATCCCTCATTAATAGTATAATTATTCATAATTATCTGTTTTATATCCTTTTATATCTTTACTATCCATGTATACAAGGCAGTTCACGCCTTAAATAGTAAGATTATTCAAAATTCATTTTCCGGAGGGGGGATTGACGGATGCTCAATAAAAAAAATAAATGGACACCGTCTTTATTTCAGAATTATAAAAATGCAGAACATGATGCGTGTGGAATCGTTTCCGTTATGGAAAAACGAAGAATTCCTACAAAAGAAAACATCGATCTTTGTATACAATCTCTAGTCAAAATGAATCATAGAGCTGGTTTCATTAACGGCGAAGGAGATGGTATCGGAATTCATATCGACATGCCAAAAGCACTTTGGAATGAAAAACTGAAAAGTAGCGGATATAATCCAACGATTGTGGATCATCCCCACTTTATCGTTGGACATTTTTTTCTAAACAAAAAAGAAAACATTGCCGAGTTAAAAGATTACATTCGTACGCAACTAAACAATGAAAGCTTTACAATTGTTCTCGAAAATGATGATGTAATAAACTCAGATGCACTCGGTCCTCTTGGTAAACAAGAAGAACCTTTATTTTGGCAAATTGCCCTTATCGCCGAAAGTGAAGTTAAAAATATTGAACAAACATTATTTTCTGTAACAATAAAAATCGAAGAAAATGAAGCAATTCATGTTGCCTCATTAAGTCATGAACATGTTGTATATAAAGTTCTCGGTGCTGGCGATACACTCGTTGCTTATTACAATGATTTACAACACCCACTTATCGCTTCAACTATGACACTAGGACATAATCGCTATTCTACTAATACGTTATCTAATTTTTTTCGTGTACAACCATTTAGCATTCTCGGACATAATGGCGAAATTAACACGATCGCAAAATTACGCGATCAAGCTGAAATGATTAATGTACCACTTACTGCCGGGGGCAGTGATTCCCAAGATTTAAACCGCACCTTAGAAACCCTTCTCGTTCAGTATAACTACAGTTTATTTGAAGCAATGGATATATTATTTCCACCAATTATTAATGAAATAAAGCTTTACGAAACAAACTTACAAAACTTATACACTTATATACGTGAGGCTTGGGGGCATTTCGCACAAGGTCCAGCTGGTATTATTTCACGTTATAAAGATGAAGCTGTTTTCAGTGTCGATTCCCTTGGATTACGCCCAGTTTGGAAAGTAGAGACAGAGAGCTCCTATATTTTCTCTTCTGAACCTGGAGTTGTATCACCAACTGAATATGTAGCAGAGCCGAAACCACTCGCTCCTGGAGAAAAAATTGGATTAAAATGGAATCAACAAGATGAGCTCGTTCTCTATGAATACGACAATTATCAAATTGAAGTATATAACCGTTTTAAGAAACGAATCGATGTTACCAATTATCATGTAAACTTATCTATCCCTGAAACGAAAGAAACTGAGGGATTATGTGCTTCGGTTCAAGTTGAAACGAATCAATACGTCGCTTTTGGCTGGGATCGAGAACATATTCAGCTCCTTGAACAAATGGCGACAAAAGGCGTCGAACCAATTCGGTCACTTGGGCATGACTCACCACTTGCCGCACTTGATACAGATAGACGAAATATTGCTGATTTCATTAAGGAAAGTGTAGCCGTTGTTACAAATCCAGCAATCGATCGCGATCGAGAAGTTGAACACTTCTCCACACGTACTGTACTCGGAGAGCGTCCGGGTTTATTAGATAACTCTAAACAACCATTTGTAATCGAGATGCTTTCACCCATTATTTTAGAAGGGAATTTAGCTCAATCTATCGCGGCAGACTTACACACGATTACGTACGAACAACTTATACAGCTATTCATTACTCATAGCTCTGTCTCTACAATTTCTGTTACATTTAGTCCATCAGAAACTCTACAAATCGCATTAAATCGAATTAGTTCCGAAGCGATAGCAGCCGTTAAAAATGGTGCTTCCCTACTATTATTAGATGACGCTAAATCTCATCAAAATGAACTGTTATGGATTGACCCACATCTAGTTACTGCTAAAGTACATCAAGCATTAACTGAAAATAAATTACGCCGGAAATGCTCTCTCGTTATACGTTCCGGTGCCCTTCGCTCCTTACACGATATCGTCACGCTATACGGATTAGGGGCAGATGGTATTAATCCATATCTATTGTTCGCAACGGTAAATGATGAAACAAAAGTACCAATTACTAATTTGTATACCGCACTTAATAAAGGACTAGAGAAAGTAATTTCAACGATTGGAATTCATGAATTACGCGGTTACGGTCGCCTCTTCTCCTCTATTGGATTACATGAGGAAATCGCAAATATATTACAAATTACAAACTTCTGCGGTTCAAATAATTTAGCTTTTTCACTTGAATCACTTGCTGAAGATGCAAAAATTCGAGCTGAGGATTTTAACAATCCAAAAGTTAGAATGCGAAAATCATTTCATATATTCCCGCGGATTTGGAAAGCAATTGGTGATGTTGCAAAAGGAAACTCTTATGATGATTATCGCGACAAGTTAAGTGAATTAGAAGAAAACACTCCCATCGCAATCAGGCACCTTGTTCAAACAAAACAAGCACAGCATGTAGTTCCGACTGAAGAAGTGTCCATCGGCATTCACAATCATGATTTACCATTTATTATTAGTTCCATGTCATTTGGTTCTCAAAATGAAATTGCCTTTCGCGCGTATGCAGAAGCTGCCGATCAGCTAAATATGATTAGTTTGAACGGTGAAGGCGGCGAAATTAAAGATATGATTGGTAAGTACCCACATACACGCGGACAACAAGTTGCATCTGGCCGATTTGGAGTAAACGCTGAACTACTAAATTCATCAAATTTAATTGAAATTAAAATAGGTCAAGGAGCAAAGCCTGGTGAAGGTGGACATTTGCCTGGTTCAAAAGTGACTGCCAAAATTGCGGAAGCACGTAATGCTACAATTGGTTCGGATTTAATTTCACCTTCTAACAACCATGATATTTATTCAATTGAAGACTTGGCTCAAATGATTACAGAAATTAAAACGGCTAATCATCTTGCAAAAGTAGCTGTAAAAGTTCCTGTCGTTCCTAACATCGGAACAATTGCTGTTGGTATCGCAAAAGCTGGCGCTGACTTTATTAACATTAGTGGATTTGATGGCGGAACAGGTGCTGCGCGTATTCACGCATTGCAACATGTTGGTCTTCCTGTAGAGATTGGTGTTAAAGCTGCTCACAATGCGTTACTAGAAGCAAATATGAGACATAAAGTAGAGATTTGGGCAGATGGCGGTATTCGAAGTGTCAATGACGCCTTAAAAATCATGCTCCTCGGAGCAAACCGGATCGGATTTGGCACATTATCAATGATTGCAATTGGCTGTACAACTTGCCGTGGTTGTCATCTTGATACGTGCCACGTCGGAATTGCAACACAAATTGAATCTGAAGCTCAAGCGAAAGAACATGGACTGCGCCGTTTCGTTCCACGTGAATTAGAAAGCGCAGTTACAGGGCTATTAAGCCTATTCACTACTTTCGGTACAGAATTGAAACGTTTAACAGGGCAGCTCGGTTACACAAACTTACAAGATATTATCGGACGATCGGATTTATTAGAACAAACTCGAGGCAAGGACTTATTAGACTTACGTAATTTAATACAAACGATAGAAGATTCATCTGTGAAAATAACGGCATCTGTACAAGAAAAACAATTTGAAACAACAAATTCTCTCCAGTCAAAAGAATTAGTAAGCGTCGGCGTAGAGCAACGCGTAATGGGCGGTCTAGAATCCTGTTATCGTATTCGTAGCAAATTATATGAAAACACTCATCTTGAACCACTTACATTAAAGTATACAAACGGATCTGTTCCTGGAAACGGATTAGGCGCGTACAATAGCGAGAACTTATTTATACACGTAAATGGTGGCGCGCAAGATGGAATTGGAAAAACTTCATTTGGCGGTGGCATTTATATAACGAAAGCAAAAGGAACAGATGGAACATATTATAACGGTTCTGTCGGAAAAGGATTTGGATACGGTGCTCAAAAAGGTGCATTATACGTGCAAGGTAACGCTGATGCTCGTGCTGGCATTCGCCTTTCTGGAGCAGATATGATAATTGGAGGCAGAATTACAAAACCACTCCGCGAAAAAGAACAAGGAAATATCGGAGTATATTCTAATATAAAAGGATTTGCTTTTGAATATATGACAAATGGTCGCGCTCTTGTTTTAGGAGATCCTGGTCCATGGATTTGTGCCGGCATGACTGGTGGTGTTGTTTATTTACATCATGAGCCAAACTTAGGTTTAACAGAACACGCTTTAAAAAGAAGAATTGCTAAAGGTGCAAATGTAACATTGCAGCCAATTAGTAAAAATGGTTTGCACGATGTGAATGAATTATTATTAGACTACATTCGTGTATTAAATGAGCACGAACAATATGAAGAAGTCGCTTTGTTAACACCATTATTAGATGATATCCAGCTTCACTTCTATGAAATTATCCCGAAAAAAGAACAGGCGGATCCATCTATTTCGACCGAATGACATGTACAATATTTATTTTCATAAAAAAATTGACGAAGCGAGCATCGCATAGTAATCTAGAATAACAATTTGAAACCTGCTGAAATTCAGCAGGTTTTTTTATTAAAGAATAGATGTTTAAAGAGAATTTGGAGAAATTATAAATTGATTGTAATTTATTTATTAAACTTTTTAACGTCACTAAAATATCACTTGCTAACATATTGTAATGAATGTATAGTATCATGTTGTACATTCATTATGACAAGAGAAAGGATATCAATAAGGGTATGAAACTTGGTGCTCGCATTTTAAAAACGGGTATTGCCATTACATTAGCTTTATTTGCTTGTATTTTACTTCAATTACCGAGTCCTGTATTTGCGGGAATCTCAGCTATCTTTGCTGTTCAACCGTCTGTATACCGCTCGTATTTAACTGCTCTTGAGCAAATTCAAGCAAACGTAATTGGTGCTGTATTCGCTATCGTATTTGCTACTGCTTTTGGACATAATCCTTTTATTATTGGATTAACGTGTATATTAGTAATTGCTCTTACTTTACAATTACGCTTAGAAAAAACAATATCACTCGCTTTAGTAACAGTTATCGCCATTATGGAGTATCAAGGCGAAGATTTCTTTAATTTTGCCTTACTTCGATTCGCGACGATTATGATTGGAATTATTGCGGCTTCGCTTGTAAATTTAGTATTTATGCCGCCAAAATATGAAACAAAACTTTACCATCGCATCGTTGATAATACAGAGGAAATTGTTAAATGGATTCGTATGAACAGTAGGCAAGCTTCTGATTTTACAACGCTAAAAACCGATATCGATCGCATGAAAGAAAAAATGATTAAACTAAATCATTACTATTTGCTGTATAAAGAAGAAAGAAGCTATACGAAAAAAATACAATTCGCGAAAATTCGTAAGCTCGTTTTATTCAGACAAATGTTAGCGACAACAAGCCGCGCTTTAAGCACGTTAAAATCATTACATCGCACCGAAAATGAACTGCGCTATATGCCAGAAAAGTTTCAGGAATCTATTCAAAACGAACTTGATTCATTAACGCATTATCACGAACAAGTGTTATTAAAATTTATTGGTAAAGCAAAGAAACAACAATCCGTTGAGATGCTTGATGAAGTTGAAACCGGTAAACAAGAATTGATTGATATCTTTATGGATTATCAAAATAAAGACGATGAGGAAGCATATAAAATATGGTTACACCTCTTCCCTCTTATTTCTTCAATTATTAACTACAGTGAGGAAGTAGAGCATTTAGATTTACTTGTGGATAGCTTCTACACATACCATAAACCAGAAAGCGAACTCCAAATCGAAGATAAAAAAGAAGACGAATAAAAAAACAGCTCCTTTTACGCTAAAGGAGCTGTTTCTGTTATATGCTGAAGTTGATATAGATTGTAATAAAACCCCCTCTTTTTCATTAACTCTTCATGAGAACCCTTTTCTTTTATTTCACCATCTTCAACATAAATAATTGTATCAACATGCGTAATCGTCGCTAATCGATGTGCAATAATAATTGTTGTCCGATCTGCAGCTAACGTTTGCAGTGCCTCTTGAATATATCGTTCATTTTCTAAATCTAAAGCGGAAGTTGCTTCATCTAATATAAGTAAAGACGGGTTCTTTAGAAAAACCCGTGCGATTGCTACACGCTGTCTTTGTCCACCAGATAATTTCACACCACGTTCCCCAACGACAGTATCATAGCCCTCTAGCAACTCTGTAATAAAATTATGAATTTGTGCAGCTTTGGCAGCTGAAATCACTTCCGCCTCTGTAGCTTTCGGATTGCCATATAAAATATTAGCCCCGATTGTATCGCTAAATAATAAATTATCTTGTAGCACAATTCCAATATGACTACGTAAATTTCTCATATTATACTTTCTTACATCTATCCCGTCTATATAAACTGCACCTTCAGAAACATCGTAAAAACGCGGAATTAAACTAGCAAGAGATGACTTTCCTCCTCCGCTTGCCCCTACAAGCGCAACCTTCTCTCCCGGGCGCATAGTTAATGACAGATTATGCAATATTTCTTTTTCATCCGCATTATAACGAAAAGAAACATTATCAAATATAACTTCCCCATCTAGCCTTTTCGTTTGCACCGCATTTGGCACATTAACAATATCGTATTTTTCATCCAACAATTCAAACACTCGATCCATCGAGGCGAAAGACTGTGTTAATGTTGTAGATGAATTAACAAGGCGACGAAGCGGACTATATAAACTATCCATATATCCAACAAAAGCAACCATCGTACCCAGTGTTAACGACCCTTGAATTACCTCATATGCCGCAAAACCAATAACAAGTAACGGCCCTAAATCCGTTAACGTATTCACTACCGAAAACGTTCTCGCCGTCCAACTCGTATGAGTTAGTGCTTTCGTTAAAAATTCATTATTTCTCTTTTCAAACTGTCCTCTTTCATACTCTTCTAATGCAAAACTACGTGTCACTTGCATCCCTTGAATACGTTCATGTAAATACCCTTGCATAGTTGCTAACGCTTGCGAGCGCTCTTTCGTCAATTTTCGAAGGCGCCCGAAAAAATATTTCACTGCAACTACATAAATAGGTAAGATTAATAAAGCAACAAAGGTTAATTTTATATTCATAGAAAACATAACGATAATGGCAATAACAATTGTTGCAGTATCTAACCAGACATTCATAAGACCAGTAATTACAAAGTCCTTCGTTTGTTCTACATCATGGATTACACGTGAAATAAGCTCCCCTGTTTTTGTGTTCGAATAATAACGTAAGCTTAATTTTTGCAAGTGCCCAAAAATGTATTTTCGTAAATCGTATAGTATTGTATTGGCAATGCGCTGCGCGAAATATTGACGATAATATTCTATCGGCGGTCTTACTACTGCAAAAATAAAAAAAGCAATCCCAATTGCGGTTATTAATTGAGACGTTTTTTCTTGAAGCGATCCCGTGCCTTGAATAACATCATCAATAATATACTTTAATAACCATGGCATAATAAGCGGGATACCGAACTTCACAAGACCAATAATAATTGTAATAGCAATAAGCCATCGATATGGTTTAACAAATTGTAAATATCTTTTTATACCTTGCACATAATCCCCCCTCTAATAGGACAAACCTGCCGGGAAATTCCCTGCAGGTTTGTTTTAATTTCTGTACATTAAATATCTTTCGTACCACATATCTACGAAATCCGGTGCGAATGGACCTTTTCTTTGATGAATCCACTGTGTTAAATGTGCTACATTTCGTTTTAAAATTGTATCAATAACAGGTGGATACTGCATAATTTGACTATGCTTTTCATACTCATCTTCATCCAAAAGTGTATATGTCATATCTGGATACACTTTAATGTCTAAGTCGTAATCAATATACTTTAATGCTTCAGAGTCATATGCAAAAGGAGAACTTAAATTACAATAATAATATACTCCTTCTTCTCTCAGCATTCCAATTACATTAAACCAATAATTAGCATGGAAGTAACAAATCGCAGGTTCGCGAGTAACCCATGTTCGACCATCTGATTCCGTAACTACTGTACGATCATTTGCTCCGATCACAAGGCTCTGCGTCCCTTTTAAAATTGTTGTCTCTTCCCACATTCTATGAATGGAGCCATTATGTTTATAACTATGTATTTGTACCTTTTCTCCTTCTTTGGGAAATCCCATATATGCTCCCTTCTTTCAACCGCAAATGCTTTTCTTAAGTTGTCTTAACTACCCCTTGAACTGCATTCACTTTTTTTCTATTATAACTTTTTTGTCAAAATTTTAAAACTAAAGCGATAGGACACTTGTTTTCATGAGGAATATAATGAAGTTTGTATTATTGAATACCCCATCACTAACCCTTTTAACGAAGGAACATTTCCTATGAATTAGCAATACGTATTTTAGAAGATTAAACGAAGATATAACAAAAAGAAAAGCCCCCTCACCTCTGTTTAAGAAAGGACTTTTCACCTAAAATCAACAACATATCTCACCCTTAATTTGAAATTATTTTTTCGGTTTCAAAAGATTGAATCACATTATTCGTTTGCTGTTCAAATTTTTCATGCAAAAGTTTTAATGCTATTTCTGTTCTGTATATTTCTTGACGGATAAAATGCAATTCTTTTTTATCGCACGTATCCCTTCCACTCATTTCAATTTGCTGATACTTCTCTAAATGTGATTGTAACTTTAAAAGCTCATCCATCGTTTCCAACTGCTCTCCTACCAACTTATCAAAATCGTTCATCACTTACCCCCTTTTTGATTCATTCGCCATTTATAATTCCTATTACATATTTTCTAATCGTGAACTTCTTTCTCCTTTGACTATATTTGTTGACTTATTAGAAGTTATGTCGTTCCTTTTATTTTCATTACAGTGACACGCACACAAAGAAAACACTTCTCTCGAATTGGAGAAGTGTTTTTCTTTCATTACTCGTTTGAACTAGAAGATTGTGATTGTTTTGCAGCTGATTGTGCATTTTGTTTTTTCACTGCATGCACATCTGTTTCAGTTGCAAACTCTGTACCATAACTAGCATTTGCACTTTGAGCAGCAGAAGCTTGTGCTTTCTGTGCCTCTGATTGTGCGTTCGCTTGTTTTACTGCTTGTACATTCGTTTCAGTTGCAAACTCTGTACCATAGCTAGCATTTGTACTTTGAATGCTAGCACCAGAAGTTGCCTTATTATAACCTTGTTGTTTTTTACTCATCTTTCTCACCTCCACAATCAATAATGTAACCAATTCACTTAGAAGTTATCCCTAATTTTCTTTTTAAAAATTCACGTATATATCTCTTATCACTCATTCAAACTACATATGATGGAGGTGGGAATATGTATACTGGACGTGATATGACTGAGCTAACTATGATTTCCAAAAATGAATGGAAAGAGGATGAATTAGCTTATTTTCATCATTCATTTCAGCAAATTATGCCTTATCTAAATGTAGAGGGACAAACGATTTATAAAGAAGTTGTGAAAGAAATCGAGTCACGGGGCGGATTATAAACGCGTGGATTTTCAACCTCAAAATACAAATTTATTTTCAATATAAAAAAACGTGTTCCAAAGTTCTGGAACACGTTTTTATTATTTATCCCGCTATTCGCCGGGCAGTAAGACCCCACCTCAAAATGCAGCGAAAGCAAAGAAGTTAGGTTGGGGTCGGGCTGCCCATAAAAGCCCGATTGGTGAGGGCTAATAATCAGTGGGGGATGAAGAAACCCCCCACTGATTAAAGTTTCACTTTACTGCATTGTAATTTTCTCAACACACTTTTCGTAAATTGTACGATGTGATTTCGAGAAAGGTAACTGTTCAAACGCTTCTTTCGATACAAACTTTAATGTATCCGTTTCGACAATATTACCTGTTACTTTTCCGTAAAATATAAATATATCCCAAGTACGATGTGTAAAAGTATGTTGTACATTCATCGCGTATTCATCAATAGAAACAGAGAGATCAAAGCTCTCCTTCATATAATCCGTAAGCTGTTGTTTTTGATTACGAATACCTTCACTTAGTTCAATATTCGGGAACTCCCACATATTAGCCAGTAATCCCGTACTTGGGCGTTTATTAATTACGTAACGGCCATCTTCAGTTTGAAGTACTCCCGCAACGAGCGGTACCATTGTAGGTGCTTTCGCTTTACTCTTCACTGGTAGTTCTTTTTGAACACCTTCAGCATACCCTCTGCAATGTTCACGTACAGGACAAAGTAAACAAGATGGATTTTTCGGTATACAAATTAATGCCCCTAATTCCATCAAACCTTGGTTAAAATAAGATGGATTTTCTATAGAAATAATTTCACGCACAATCTCTTCAAAAACTTTTCTCGTTTTCGGTTTTGCAATATCATCCCACACTGATAAAATACGAGATAATACGCGCATAACATTTCCATCAACCGCTGGCTCTGGTATGCCATATGCAATACTTAAAATGGCACCTTTTGTATATGGTCCCACTCCTTTTAATTTTTCAATTTTCTTTACATCGCTCGGTACTGTCCCGCCGTATACTTCTTTTACCTCTTTTACTGCAGCATGTAAATTTCGTGCTCTAGAATAATAACCTAAGCCTTCCCATGCTTTTAATACTTCTTCATCATCGGCAGTTGCTAGCGCTTCAAGCGTAGGAAACTTCCCCATAAAATTTGCGTAATATGGTTTTACAGCCTCTACCCTTGTTTGCTGTAACATAATTTCTGAAACCCAAACACGGTATGGATCTTTATTTTTTCGCCACGGTAAATCACGTTGTTCTTTTTCAAACCAACCAATTAAATCATTTTGAAACTGTTCTATGTTAAACTCATTTAATATTTCAAGTGTCAAACTTGATCCCCCTCATTTTTTTGCATATACGTACTATTATAAAGATTTTAGGAAAAAATTTAAGTAAGATGACATAGGAAATAGAAGGCAAAGGACTTGAGGTATCGAATAAAAAGAGTTACATTAATAAAAAACGGAGGTGGATTTCTATGGACACAGCCACTCACCTTGTTATGGGCGTTACTCTAGGCAGTTTGGCAACATTAGATCCAGCTATAGCACAAAGTGATATTGGGCCACAAGCAGTGATGCTTGCAACAATTGCCGGTTCCAATATTCCTGACATCGATACAGTTTTAAAATTGCGTAATAACGCTAAATATATAAGAAATCATCGCGGGATTACTCATTCCATCCCTGCAGTGATCCTTTGGTCACTCCTTATAAGTGGCATCTCTTTCGCCTTCTTTTCAGACGCTCCCTATCTGCATCTACTACTTTGGTCATTTATTGCCGTCTTTCTTCATGTCTTTGTGGATATTTTCAATGCCTATGGTACACAGGCATTAAGGCCCTTCACAAAAAAATGGGTAGCGCTCGGCATAATTAATACGTTTGATACTGTCATTTTCTTTATCCATATACTTGCTATCGCCTGTATGCTTGTCGGAGCACATAAAGGCTATACTGCTTTAGCAGCGTATATATTAATGTTTGTTTACTATATCGGCCGCATTATGATGCATCGAAATATTAAAAGTGTAGTATACAAACGTTTCAAAAATGTAGAGAAAGTAATTATTTCTCCTTCTTACAAATTTTATCATTATCATTTAGCCGTCGTTACAACTGAACATTACTACGTAGCAAGATGGCACCGCGGTAACATCCTTGTATACGATAAATTTAATCGCGTACCGTTCCCGAATACCGCCATTATGCAAGCCGCTGTGCGAGATGAAAATATATCTGCTTTCTTATCTTTCTCGCCTGTATATCGCTGGGATATTTTCGATTATGATAACTATTATGAAGTTCGATTTATTGATTTGCGGTATCGAAGTAAAGATTATTATCCATTCGTCGCAATCGTTCAGCTCGATCAAAATTTAAATATTATTAGTTCATATACAGGATGGATTTTCAGCGAAGAGAAACTTCGAAAGAAACTGGAATTGCTTCCACATTAAAAAAAGCGACCTACGTCGCTTTTTTTAATGTTTCAAATGATCTTCTTGATTGATTAAATGGCTATACTTCGGATTATTTGTACGCATTTCATGAAGGCGCCCTCCATGATTATTAACCCATGTTCGTACCACTTGTTCAGTCATTTCCTCACCTTGGTAACGACCTGATTTAGCATAAGTTGTTCGGAAGTCTTCCCACAGTAATTCAACCCATGCACGAGCTTGTGCGTAAGAAAGGTTGTCATTTTTATCTAATAATTCTTTCGTTAATGTTTCATAAATATCATTCATGTTCTATTCTCCTTTTACCTATTTATTCCCTTAATTTCTAAAGGATAGTTTCTTCTATTTTGCACATTCTATAAGTGATACTTCTTAAAGAGGTATCAACTGATAATGAGGGGGCGTTCTTAATGGGTAGACAAGCCGAATTTTGGTCTGAGTCAAAAAACAACAGCAAAATCGACAGTCAACCGAAAGCGAAATCACGCTTCGCTTCGAAACGACCTAACGGCACAATTAACACGCACCCACAAGAGCGTATGCGTGCTGCAAATCAGCAGGAAGAGTAGTACAAATTAAATTCCTACACGAGGTGATAAAGATGAGCTACCGTGACCATTTAGATCGTCGTTCTGAATTATTTAACCATACGTGGACTCGTCCAAAACATGCGAAGGCGCAAGTTAACGGACAGACGCAACAAACCCAGTCTCTCATTATACTGGCAAACGAATGTAAAAAACGCCAATTTTAGAATCTCCTATCTCCTTTAACGCCTACCAAAGATGAAAACCAGAGAGATTCGCTCTCTGGTTTTTATTTTTCTTGTAGCAAGGAAATTGGTATTCCAATCTCTTCATTATCATGTTGCTTATATCCCCAAGCAAATACCCCATTGAAATACGTAATTTTAAATACCACACCAGGTTCTTCTACTAATTCATATGTCTCACCAATATGGAATTTATTTATATCTATCATATAAGCACGAGCCATAGCCATTTTTCTCATTAATACATCGAATTCATTTACAATTCCAAGTTGCTCAGCCTTTACTGCTTGCTCCTTCAAAACCCCAATTTCTTCCCTTAGCTCATGTGGTGTCATTTCACTATAGCGTTTTGGCGTACCCATCTTATTTCCTCATCCCTCTTCACGTTTCATTTGTAAAAATATATCTATCTCATCAATAGAGAATCCTTTTCGATATAACGCTTGCTTCACCTTATTTTCGAATGTCCAACCATCATACTTCTTATATTTCTCATAATATTTATTCCCATGATAGTGTAACGCTTCTTCTTGCTGTTCGTCATCTTTTTCGTCTTTCAATTCTTCCAAGCAAATTTGAATCACATCTCTAGAATATCCTTTACGAACAAGCATTTCATCTAACTTTAGCTTCATTTGTAAAAATGAATGCTTTTGATAAGATTTTTTCTTCTTTTCTATAAGAAACAAAGCATTCTCCATTTGCTTCTCCTTTGGATACTCTTGTAAACTATGTGTAATGATTAAATCCTGAACACCTTTACTTAATAGCCCTCTCCTAATAACAGTTGGACCTTTTTGATTCACATTACTTTGCGTTCGCACGTATGAAATAGCGTACTCTTTATCATTAATATATCGATCATGTAATAATTTCGAAACGACTTCAGAGATGATGGCCTGTCCCACTTCTTTTTTTCGTAAGAAATCTTCTATTTCTTGTTTTGTTCTCATTTGATAGGATAAATAGGAAATCGCTTGTAAATATGCTTTTTGTACCTCTTCATTGTACAAAATATTCCCTAACGCTACTTCATCAATTTCTAAGCCTTTTTGTAACCCATGTTTCATTAAGATTGATTGATTCACACTAAACCCGTACTCTTCGCCTTGACCTTTATCAATATAAATATTAAATCGTTCTTTCGATCGTTTTTGCACTTCTATTTTTGTAATGACAGTCATACTCTCACCTCTCTATTATTTTAACATAGTCAAGGAACGTTTTTTCTTTTCAAGAATATATATAATGAGGAGGAAATGATTGTGAAAATCGCAATTTCTGGTGGCTCTGGCTTTATAGGCAAATCCCTTTCTAGTTTTTTTATTCAAAAGGGATTTACTGTTTACATTCTTACTCGAAAAAAAATTGCTGAAACTTCACACACTAACCTTCAATACGTACAGTGGACACCGGATTTACAGACCTTCCCTCTCTCCTCTATCGATGTAGTTATTAATCTAGCCGGAGAATCTATTAATAGTAGATGGACAAAAAAACAAAAAGAATCAATTTTAAACAGTAGAATTCAAACAACAAAAGGACTCATTAAACAATTACAAACACTTGAAACAAAGCCACACACATTTATTAATGCAAGTGCCATTGGATACTATGGGACATCTGAAACCGAATCTTTTACAGAACAGCAAGAGACTCCAGGAGATGACTTTTTAGCAAACACAGTATATTTGTGGGAGCAAGAAGCATCTAAAGCCCGCTCCATTGGAATAAGAACTGTCTACACAAGATTTGGAGTCGTATTAGGCGCAGATGGAGGAGCTCTTCCAAAAATGCTACTTCCCTATCAATTATATATCGGCGGTACACTTGGATCTGGAAACCAATGGTTATCATGGATTCATATAGACGATGTCGTTCGCATGATTGATTTCATCATTCACAAAAAAGAAATTGACGGACCTTTTAATATTACAGCGCCAACGCCAATACGGATGAAAGAGTTCGGTGAAATTATTGCCACTATAACTAGGCGACCTCATTGGCTACCTGTTCCTTCATTTGTACTTCGCGCTTTACTCGGTGAGATGAGTATACTTGTATTAGAAGGGCAACATGTATTACCCAATAAAGCTATTAAACATGGATATCAATACACATTTCCAACAGTTAACCATGCATTACAAAATATCCTCTTGCATACAATGTAGTACTTTTAAAATACAGTTTTACGGGTAGTCTATCTCCTCCAAGACTTCTTACTTTTTAAACACCGGAGCATTACTACACGAAAAACCTTTCAGTTACTTTGTCTAAACCTATTCTACACATTACAAGGTGACGGAAATGAGGTCTCTATGAAAATATTGCTCAAACAAGCCATTGTATATCCTATTACATCCCAAAAGTTTCAAGGAGATGTACTCGTTATAGGAGAACGCATTGCCGCGGTCAAACCTCATATTGATACTACTCAGGATATGACCGTTATAGATGCACGAGCTCTTCATCTCTTGCCTGGATTTATTGATGTTCATACTCACCTTGGCCTCTACGATGAAGGTACTGGTTGGGCTGGTAATGATGCAAATGAAACATCCGAAGTTTCAACACCACATATCCGTTCTTTAGACGGGATTCATCCTTTTGATATTGCATTTCAAGACGCTGTACAAAATGGTGTTACGACTGTTCACGTGATGCCCGGAAGCCAAAACATTATCGGCGGTACTACTTGCGTAATAAAAACTGCTGGAACTTGCATAGATCATATGATTATTCAGGAACCTGCTGGTTTAAAAATTGCCTTTGGAGAAAACCCTAAAAAGTTCCATAGTAACGGTACAAAAGAATCAATAACACGTATGGGAATTATGGGGTTACTTCGTGAATCATTCTATGACGCACAACACTACGGGCATGAAGCTGATTTTCGAATGCTACCTATTTTAAAAGCACTCCGCCGAGAAATACCGGTACGTATCCACGCTCACCGCGCAGATGATATCACTTCAGCTTTACGCTTTGCGACAGAATTCAATCTTGATTTACGTATTGAACATTGTACAGAAGGACACTTTATTGTTGAAGAGCTTTCGAAACACAATTTAAAAGTTTCAGTTGGACCTACTCTTACGCGACGTTCGAAAATCGAACTTAAAAACAAAACGTGGGATACTTATCATATTTTATCGAAAAATGGAGTAGAAGTTTCTATTACAACCGACCACCCTTATACACCAATTCAATATTTAAATGTTTGCGCTGCCATTGCAGTAAGAGAAGGATTAGATGAGAAAACAGCGTTGGAAGGAATCACTATTTTCCCAGCTCGAAATTTACGTTTGGAGGATAGAATTGGAAGCATTGATGTTGGAAAAGATGCTGACCTCGTGTTATGGACACATCATCCTTTCCATTATTTAGCCAAGCCTGTACTCACTATGATTGACGGAAAAATAATTTACAAAAAAAATAAAAAAAACTAGTTTATTTTTTTGACTAGATACAGTATTATACGATTATAAACTGAATGAAACCATAATCAATTTGTGTCGTGATTATCATTTTCAAATTGATGAATGGGGAAGGCAAATGGTGCGCCACCAGCGTTAGAAACTGGTTCTAGTGGGTTCGATTCCCACCCCGAAATTTTTTAAAGATTGATATAAAAATTTCGAGGGTGGGTGCTTTTTCGTCATGCTACCCTCGTGTGAGGAGGAGTTAGTGTGTTGAAAAAACGCGACTTACACGACAGCCACGTTCTATACGAATTAATGGTGGATCCTGCTGTCTTCCCTTTTGTGCGTCAAAAGGCCTATTCTTATGAAGAATATTTATTTTTAACGAAACAAACAATCGAAGCCGAAGAGCGTGGAGAATTAATCTCACGCACAATTTTAGATGAATGGGGTAACCCCATCGGCACAATTACTTTATTTGATGTGCAAGAAAAAGCTGGATTCCTCGGAACTTGGCTTGGCAAACCATATCATGGTAAAGGATATAATAAATTGGCGAAAGATTCATTTTTTAGCGAACTTTTCTATGAATTAGATATTGAAACGATTTTTATGCGTATTCGTAAAATAAATATTCGGTCTATTAAAGCTGCCGAAAAACTACAATATGTAAATCTAGCAAACGAAACAAGAAAAGCCGTTTATGATGAAATTAACGCGCATGAAGAAGTATATAATTTATATGAAATTCCAAAAGATCAGTATACACTTGCAACAATGCGAGATACAACATTCCAAGAAGCACACCAATTAAAAGAAGCGTAATCTAAAAATTCAGAAATAATAATCAATCATTACTAGTTTGACATATATGTATATCACCCCATGTCTTTGGAAACGATAGATAGTGACTTTAGGACACGAGGTGATTTGTAATGGATAAAAAGAAACATGATAAAGCAAAAAACACATTATCTAGTACACAAGAAGTTCTCTATCAGCGAGAATTTCGAAAAGCAGATCGTGCAGCGGGCTATCGCTCAAAAAGTATTTAAAGTGAAACTGAATAATTAGAAGGTTTCCCCCCTAATTATTCAGTTTCATTACATAAGATTTTCCAATGAATTAGCAAAAAAGGTTCCTTATTTATAAGGAACCTTTTTTGTGGACAACCTTATCCACAAAAACCGTAGAATTGTGCATAAATTACAAAAGTATTTTACGAATTCATTTATTTAAATGAATTCTAAACGTGAGAATTGTGGATAATTTTCTAAAAATTGTGGATTATGTGGATATAGCTGTTAATATTCCGATTTTACTGTCTAATGAAAGCGTAATCCTTTGTGGATAAAGTGAAACTTTAATCAGTGGAAGTTTTGTTTATCCCCACTGATTATTAGCCCTCACCAATCGGGCTTTTGCGGGCAGTTAATCCCCACCTAACTTCTTTGCTTTCGCTGAATTTTGAGGTAGGGGTCTTACTGCCCACAAATAGCGGGATAAGTTAATAATTCACGTTTATTTTTTTTACAACAATAAAAAAAACCCTCTTTAAATGCTTAAAAGAGGGTTTCATATTAAGTAAAAGATTCGGCAAGAACTGGTGATTTAATAGGTATATGATTCGGCTCTGCATGATTTTCTGCCAAAATTGTATCCACAATATGACCAGCTGGCTCAGGACGATAAATACTTTTCATTGCTTCTTTCATCTGAAGAAGCTTCATATCATCTTGTAATAACGCCTCTGTTTTTGCAAAAACTTCACTATCATCACGAATTACAACTGCAGCCCCTTTTTTTTCAAAATACAACGCATTTTCATTCTCTTGTCCTGGGACAGGTTTATATAAAATGACAGGTACTTGTAATGCAGCTGCTTCGCTTAATGTAATACCACCTGGCTTCGTAATCATACAAGAAGTAACACGGAACAATTCATCAATGTTTTCAACATAACCAAATACTTTTAAAGCATCAGAACCTTGTTCCTGTAGTTCCATTAAATCCTGCTTTAAAGCTTCGTTTTTCCCACAAACGACAACTACTTGTAAGTTTGGTACTGACATAAATGACTGGCATAGCTCTTTTACACTCCCTAGCACACCATGAGCACCTGCTACAATTAGTAACATCTTTTTATCCTTACATAACTGATATTTATTATATATAATTGCTGGATTTATCTTTAGCTCAAAACTGCTACGAATCGGAATCCCTGTTTCAACAATTTGTTCTGCAGGTACACCGATATCAACCATCACTTTTTTCACATGATCGGTTGCTACAAAATAACGATCTACTTCTCGATGGATCCATATTTTATGCACGCAAAAATCCGTTAATACGTTATAAACAGGAATAGAAATACCTATTTGCTTTTTCAATTCTGGTACAGCGATGATTGGAAAGGTATTAATAACAATATCCGGTTTCTCCACCTGTAATAGCGTCTTCAAACGCTTTCTCCCAAAATTCGCATACCAAGATGCTATTTTTTTATCATAAATTTTCTCTACACCATAATAAAACAAACGATATAATTCTTTTCCTACCGTATAGCTTTTTAAATATAAATATTTTGTAATATCGGTTATAACTGGATGTGATTCTCCAAACAAGTCGCATACAATTACATCTTCGATTCCTTTTTGACGAAATGTTTGTTCTAATGTTTTTGCCACTTGCACATGACCGTTACCGTAATGTGCAGTTAATATTAAAACCTTGGGGTTTTTTATCAAACAAATCCACTCCTAGCTTTTTGTTTCTCCATATTGCATATACGACAATAGGAAAAACATTTTCCTTAAAAACTACATACTCGGATTCTAATACTTTCCTGTTAGCTATGTATCTGTCGTGGATATGCAAAGCATATAAGATTGACCCCTTAATCCTATCTGTGCTCATATCTTTACATTATACTTTCCTATAAGAGCTTTCGCAATAACTTACAAATGTTCTATATTCCATAATACTCACTCTTTTACTTCTTAATTCTTTTTACTATTTTGATTTCCCTTTACAATTATGTAAATTTCTCCGCTTATTCTTTACAAAAATATGGATATTCCCTTTTCAGTATACTCTTTTCTAAATATATACTCTAGATTTTATTATGAAGAAACAAAAAGCCTAACCAAATGTTTAGGTTAGACTGCTTGTAAAATATGTTTTGCATGTTCAACATTTTCTTCTGTCGGTGGATTCACATCCGCAAGTGGATACTTATGTCCAAGTGCCTCCCATTTATAAACACCGAGCTTATGATATGGCAGCACTTCCACTTTCTTAACATTAGATAGACTTTGAATAAAGTTTGATAATTTTTGCAAATCCTCTTCACCATCGGTAACGCCGGGAACCAATACATGTCTTACCCAAATTGGTTTCTTTCTATCCGATAAATAACGAGCAAATTGTAAAATGTGTTCATTTGGTTTCCCTGTTAATTTACGATGTTTCTTTGAATCAATATGCTTCAAATCCAATAAAACTAAATCTGTATACTCCATTAAAATATCTAGCTTATTTTGGAATTCTGGTTCTTCAGAATAACAACCGCCAGAAGAATCGATTGTTGTATGGATACCAGCTTCTTTGCACTTTTTAAACAACTGGGTTAAGAAGTCTAGCTGTAATAGTGGCTCTCCACCGCTAACTGTTATACCGCCTCCAGAAGCTTCAATAAATGGAAGGTAACATGTCACATCCTGCATCACTTCTTCAACTGTTATTTCTTTACCTTTACCGATTTCCCATGTATCAGCATTATGACAATATTGACAACGTAATAAACACCCTTGTGTAAATATGACATAACGAATCCCTGGGCCATCAACAGTACCACAAGACTCTACAGAATGTATTCTTCCTTTTACCATGTTACTTCCTCCTTTATTGAAACAGCCTCCCTCCGCTATATATTAAAAGCGGAGGGACACTTTTTTCACTTACATGCTTTCATGCATTGTACGGTTTATTACATCAATTTGTTGTTCACGAGTTAATTTAATAAAGTTAACAGCGTAACCAGATACACGAATTGTTAATTGTGGATATTTTTCAGGATGCTCCATTGCATCCATTAATGTTTCACGGTTAAATACGTTAATATTTAAGTGGTGTCCTTCTTTTATTGCATATCCATCAAGCATAGATACTAAGTTGCGTACTTGTACATCATCTTCTTTACCAAGTGCTTTTGGAATAATAGAGAATGTATTTGAAATACCATCTTGTGCATCTTCATATGGTAATTTAGCTACAGATAATAATGATGCTAATGCACCTTTTGTATCACGGCCATGCATTGGGTTTGCGCCCGGTGCAAATGGTTCTCCAGTACGACGTCCATCTGGAGTGTTACCAGTTTTCTTACCGTATACAACGTTAGATGTGATTGTTAAGATTGACATTGTATGAACAGAATTACGGTATGTTTTATGTTTGCGAATCTTGTTCATAAATGTTTTCACAAGATTTACTGCGATTTCATCTACACGATCATCATTGTTACCGTATTTAGGGAAATCTCCCTCAATTTCGAAATCAACTGCAATACCATTTTCATCACGAATTGGTTTTACTTGTGCATATTTAATTGCACTTAAAGAGTCTGCTACTACAGATAATCCAGCGATACCTGTTGCCATTGTACGAAGAACATTTGTATCGTGAAGTGCCATTTCAATACGTTCATAGCTATATTTATCGTGCATATAGTGAATTACATTTAATGTATTTAAGTATAGACCAGCTAACCATTCCATTGTCATATCGAATTTACGCATAACTTCTTCATAATCTAATACTTCAGAAGTAATTGGTGCGTATTCAGGACCAACTTGTGCTTTTGACTTTTCATCTTTACCACCGTTAACCGCATATAGTAATGCTTTCGCTAAGTTTGCACGTGCTCCGAAGAACTGCATTTGTTTACCAATTCTCATTGCTGATACACAACAAGCAATACCGTAGTCATCACCGTAGTCAGCACGCATAATGTCATCATTTTCGTATTGAATTGCTGATGTTTTAATAGACATTTTTGCACAGTAGTTTTTAAAGTTCTCTGGTAATTGTTTAGACCAAAGAACTGTTAAGTTTGGTTCTGGTGCTGGTCCTAAATTATCTAATGTATGCAAGAAACGGAATGAGTTTTTTGTTACTAACGGACGACCGTCTAACGCCATACCACCGATAGATTCAGTTACCCAAGTTGGATCTCCAGAGAATAGTTCATTATAATCAGGTGTTCTTGCAAATTTCACAAGACGTAATTTCATAATGAAATGGTCAACAATTTCTTGTGCTTTTTCTTCTGTTAAAGTACCATTTGCTAAATCTCTTTCAATGTAAACATCTAAGAATGTAGAGGTACGTCCAAGGCTCATTGCTGCCCCATTTTGCTCTTTAATTGCTGCAAGATAAGCAAAGTATAACCATTGGAAGGCCTCTTGTGCATTTGTAGCTGGCTTAGAAATATCGAATCCATGAGAAGCAGCCATCTGTTTTAACTCTTGAAGTGCACGCATTTGCTCAGATAATTCTTCACGTAAACGCATTGTATCTTCGCTCATTACACCGCCAGTTAAATTATAATCAGCTTTTTTCGCTTCAATTAAATGATCTATACCATATAGCGCTACGCGGCGATAGTCACCGATAATACGTCCACGTCCATACGCATCTGGAAGACCAGTAATAACACCTGATTTACGAGCCGCTTTCATTTCTGGTGTGTATGCATCAAATACACCTTGATTATGAGTTTTACGCCAGTCTCTGAAAATCTTGCTAAGTTCTTTATCCATTTCATATCCATACGCTTCACAAGCTTGTTCTGCCATACGAATACCACCATATGGTTGTAAAGAACGTTTAAATGGTTTATCAGTTTGGAAACCGACCACTTTTTCAATATCTTTATTTAAATATCCTGGTTCATGTGATGTAATAGAAGAAACAATTTTTGTATCCATATCAAGAACGCCACCGTTTTCACGTTCCTTTGTTGTTAAATCCATTACTTGATCCCAAAGTTGTTTCGTTGCTTCAGTTGCTTCCGCTAAGAAAGAGTCTTCTCCATCGTAAACGTTTACATTATTTAAAATGAAATCGCGAACATCAATCTCTGCTTTCCATTTTTCACCTTTAAAGTTTTCCCACGCGCTTTTTACATTTTCTAATACTTGAGTCATCCTAATCTCCTCCATTTTTGATTAGTACAGGACTACGTTTTTTTATATAACAGCTTACACACTTAGAATACTACTTTTTTTCGGAAGTGGACGAAATAGTTGTGACATGTTTGTGAAATGTTGAGCAAACTACTACATACATAGTGTTAACCTCATATAAAACTCTTTAGAATTAACCCTTTCTTTAATTGTATTTTTTTGGTATTCTTATATACGAGTCCTATTTTGTAATATAAGAACGATACCCATTGTAGAGCTGTAATACTCTTATCTCCTAATCTGTTATAGTTTTTATAACAGAGCAAAAAAGTGTACATACGTTGTACACTTTTTTTGTTACCACTATAAAACATCTCTTTTTCTATTTCCATCGTAAAATCCACCACGACTGTTTGTTAATGCAATTAATTGCTCTAATCCTTCTATATGATCACCAATAATTCGAAGGACAGCTGGAGGATGACCTATTTTTGCGAAATGTTCACTGGGACGAATACGGTTCATCTTATCAACATCGACACGACTTACACAAGCAATTTCAAAACCTGAAAGTACAGCTTTCACTTGTGCTACACAAGGTGACAATAATGATTTATACCCTATTTCCTTCAAACAAGTACGACTAAACGCATTAGGTACAGCAATAAGAGAGCCTACTCCTAAATCTTTTCTATCACAAGCTAAATTTAATGCATATTTAAATGCTGTTACAAGATGAAGTGGTACTCTCAAATCTAAATAATGATTTAAATCATTTAATGCGACATCCGTTCCATCTGCAATAGCTTTTGCAAAGGGATATAGCTCACTAGCTGGAATAACAAAGTCACCGTCTATAAATAAAACAATTTCTCCTTTTGCAAAATAAGTTCCAAGCGAACGCCCCACATCGTTTCCAAGTGCTTCTTTATACACAATTGTTGTTGCTCCCTTGTCTTTTGCAATTGTTGCCGTTTTATCGGACGAACCATTTACAACAACGATGATTTCAAAAGGTTCAATTTTGCGAAGCTCTTCTATAACGTTTCCAATTGTTTTCTCTTCATTTTGCACAGGAATAATTACCGATAATTGCTCTCCTTTATACAAATTAGATGTAACGCCCCATCCTTGATAAAAATCTTCAAAATTTAGAGTATGATAGACACTCTCTCTTTTCCTATTTCCATCATAATATCCTCCGCGCCCATCGCTGCCTAATATCCGCTCTGCTACAGCTTCTATATGATCACCTATCATTCGTTTTTCAGATTGAGAAAGATCCGTGCCATATGCAGCATGCTCGAATGGACGAAATTTATTTGGCGTAATAACGTCAATTGCACAATGACGACTAATTCTCCATTTACTTTGTGCTAGGCGTAGATGAGCCACAATAGGATTAACAAAACATTCGTCTCCAATACTTTGCACAACTTCCTTCGTCAGCGCATGAGGTACAGATAATAAAGAATCAATTTTTAATTCTTCACGCTCTAACATTGCATTTAATATTTGGCGCCATACTGTCACGGAGTGCGGTTTTTGTTTCTTTAAAAATAATGCGTCCAAATTATTTAAAACGATGTCCGCCTGATCATGCAAAATCGGATTAAGGAATAATTGTAATTTTGAAGTTTGAATAGCAAAATCTCCATCTACAAACAGTAATACATCACCTATCGCATGTTTTGCACCAACTGCGCGTCCAACGTCGTTACCAAGTGACTCTTTATGCTGGATTACTGTACATCCTAAGCTCTCAGCAATCGCTTCTGTACCATCATTACAACCATTTGCTACTACAATAATCTCTACTGGATTCAATGGTTTTACCGATTGAACCACATCTGAAATCGTATCCACTTCATTACATACAGGAATAATAACTGATAACGACTTAGCCATTGTTTTCTTCACGAAACCATTTAATAGTTTCTTTCAATCCTTGTTCCCACGTTACTTTCGCTTGAAACTGAACGAGTTCTCTTAATTTCGTTACGTCTGGTCTTCTATTTGGAATCTCTTCAAATCCATGTGGATATACTTCCTCAAATGGAACGTGCACAATTTTGGAAATAGACTTCGTTAATTTTTTTATATCTTCCGCTACTACCCTTATATTTTTTTCATTCTCAGAACCTATATTAATAATTTCACCATTTACCTTCTCATCCATTGCACGAATTGTTGCCTCGACCGCATCACTTACATACGTAAAGCAGCGTGTCTGCTTTCCATCTCCATACACGAGAATATCGTCACCTTGCAAAGCCGCACGAATAAATCGTGGAATTACTCCTGCGTACGGACCATCTTTCGCTCTTGGACCATAAATATTAAAATAACGAACAATCGTTACAGGTAAACCTTCTAATGCGTACCCTAAACATAATGTTTCCTCTAACGTTTTACAAATTGCATAACTCCAACGTATTTTGGAAGTTGCACCGTATAAACGATCTCCTTCTTCAGAGAATGGCGGCTCTCCCTTTCCATATACTTCAGAAGTAGATGCAAATACTACTTTCTTCTTCCCTTTTAACGCTGCTTGTAAAATATTTCTCGTTCCATCGAAATTTGTTTCAATAAGCTCTACACTTTTTTCCATTGTAGTTTTGACTCCCAAAATTGCAGCTAAATGAAACACCACATCATGTTGATTCACTAATTCATAAATTGAATTTTTATCTAAAACGCTTATTGGAATAACCCGGAGCTCTTTCATTAACTCATTATGATATTTATTTTTTCCTTTATAGAAGTTATCCACAATAGTAACTTCATAACCTCTTTTCACCAACTCTTCAGCTAAATGCGAACCAATAAATCCTGCTCCACCTGTAATTAAACATTTTTCACTCATACACTCACCTTCTTTACGATTCCACGTGTATCTATTAATCGCTCAATCCCTTTAAAAAGATTCCAATCGATACTAGAGTGATCCGTTACAATTAAAATACAATCTGCTTGTTTAATTCTTTTTTCATCTAATGGAACAGATTGATATAGTGTATCTCCAATTTTCGCTGTAGAAATATACGGATCATGATATTCTATCTTGTATCCTTCTTTTATTAATAATTGAATAATTGGCAACGCCGGTGATTCTCTCAAATCATTTACATCTTTCTTATATGCAATCCCTACTATTAAAACCGTTGCGGGTGATTGCACCACACCTTTTACTTTCCCGATTATTTTCGCTGGCATTTCTTCATTAATTACATGTGCTGCCTCAATTAATTGACTAATTGCTCCAGCCTTTCTTATTCTCCATTGAAAATATAAAGGATCTACCGGAATACAGTGTCCTCCTATTCCTGGTCCTGGCCAATACGGAGTAAATCCAAACGGTTTTGTAGATGCCGCTTCAAGCACCTCATAAAAATTAATATTCAAACTTTCACAAAGTATATTTAACTCATTTACTAATGAAATATTAACTAAGCGCTGAATATTTTCAAATAGCTTACACATCTCGGCCACTTTCGGAGAGCTAACTGGAACGACTACATCAAATATAGTGCTATACAAATCCTGTACTTTTTGTTTACACTGCTCGGTTTGTCCACTAATAACTTTTGGAATTGTTTCAACTGAATACTGGCTATTCGCTGGATCAATTCGCTCTGGAGAATACCCAATATAATAATCTTCTCCTACCTTTTTACCTGTTTGAGAAATAATCGGAATGATAACTTCCTCCAGTGTACCTGGATATGTGGAGCTTTCAAAAATGAAGGTTTGTCCTTTTTGAAGGTTTTGTTGTATATAATGGGAGGCTGAAATGAGGGCACTTAAATCTGGTTCTTTCTGCTCATTAATTGGGGTTGGCACGGTCACAATAACATAATCGCTACGCTTAAAATCCGCAACACCTTTATCTGGTGTATTCACTATTAATCTTCTTTCGTTTATTAAGCCTTGTAATACTTTAGAAGAAACATCAGGAATATAACTTTCTCCTTTAATTATTGATTCTATCTTCCTAGTATCTTTATCTAATCCCAGTACAGCATGTCCTCTTTCTGCAAAAAGGACCGCTAAAGGAAGGCCAACATATCCTAATCCAATAATGGTTACTTTACTACTAGCATTCATCTATATTCTCTTCTTCCCTTCTCAATTGTAGTATTATATCTCTATCCCTTTCTCCGTCTGTAAAACTCCCGCGCTCATTCGTATGTTGTAATAAATAAGCAATCGCCTCAAGCTGATCACCGAAAATACGATCGAATGCAGGAATTCGTCCATTTACAAACCCATGCTGCTCTGGACGTACTCGATTTGTTTTTATAACATCTACAAATTCCACTGCTGTAATAGAGCATTCTTCTAAAATAGCTTTCATTTGAGCTAGTGGTGGAATGATAAGAGAATCATATCCAATTTTCTCTATTACCTTTTTATGCATAGCATGTGGCACTGCCGTTAATGAATTGTTCCATAAATCTGGTCGTTTCGCTACCAAATTCACGAAATATTTCCCCATACTAATTGGATCTGCCGGGTGAAACATATCTAACAAACATTGCAAATCATTTAACGCCACATCATTTCCGTCTTCAATAGCATGCAAAAATGGAATTAGCTTTTTTGCCGGTATAGCAAAATCACCATCAACAAATAAACAAATATCTGCCGTAGCATGCATAGCCCCTATCGCTCGTGCTACATTATGTCCAAGTGCCTTCGCGAATTCAACTACAATAACATTCTCTAGCTTTGCTTGTTTAATTGTCTCGGCATCTGCTCCATTCGCAACAACTATAATTTCATCTACACCTGCTTTTTTCACTTCCTGTATGACAGATCTTATAGTCATTTTTTCTTCTGATACGGGTATAATAGCACTGTATTTCGCTTTTTCCTTTTGTAATAAAACTGGTTTATACTTCCCTATAAACTCTCTATCCCTGTTTCCCTCCGAAAAACCGCCACGTTTACCATATGTTTCGATTACGTATTGCAAAGCACGTAAATGATCGCCCATAATGCGACTAGTCGCTTTCGGATAAGGAGAACCAGGTGATGTACCAGTATGCACAGGACGAACTTTATTTGTATGAATTACATCAACCGAAGCCATATCGACAATATCTACTCCTCTAGACATCGCCATCGCTTGAAATAGCGCTGGATCTGCTAAGTTCCACCACCCAAGATTCTGAATAATTTCCCTACTCATCGCATGTGGAATTGCGATTAAAGAACCAACAACAAGCTCTTTTTTATTCAAATAACGATTCAACATGAATTTTCCAACTGTCGTATAGTGTGGTCTCATCTTTAAATAAACAGACCATGTTAAATTATTCACAACAATTTGGTGCCCTTGCTGAACTCCTTTCACGAAACGTTGTAGCTCTTTACTCTCAATAACGATGTCACCATCTAAAAACAATACAATTTCACCTTTTGCTTCTCTAGCTCCAATTGCCCTTCCTACATCATTACCAAGAGAATGTTTATAATAAATCACATGGCAACTATGCTGTAATGCGACTTCATTCGTTCCATCTGTCGATCCATTATCTACTACAATAATTTCATACGGCTTCAGCTTCTCCACTTCTACTAAAACTTGTGATAAAGTACTTGCTTCATTATGCGCTGGAATAACAACTGATATTCTCATACTTGTATCACTCTTACCCTTCCAAGCGAACATAAGCAATAATAGGAATACGCACAAGTACATCTTCAGGTGGTCCATAAGAAGGAGATGTACGAACACTTACTGCCCCGTCCGTAACAGATAAAAGAATACCTGCAACAATTTCAACAGCTGTCACAACTTGCACTAATTCACCAACATGGTTACGCAATTCATCAGTAAATAACATATATAAGTCTCCTTTCTTACACTTCTTTCATTGATATAATACTTGTAAATGGTAATAAAACTTCAGTTCCTATTCCTTCTTGCAGCGTTAAGAAATCGTCACCAACTGCTACAATAACACCTATTAACTGTCCAACTGTCACAGTAATTTCTACGTTTTTACCTAAATATTGCTTTGCAATTTCCTTAAAAGGTGATGTATTGCATTCTTTTAAAATGTTACAAATAATAGATTGAAATTGACTTGATTCTATAAACTCTTCCGTAGCTTGCTTAGAATTTCTTTGAATAAATCTCGCAAAGTTTTGTGAAAATAAAAGTCGTTCCACAGCAGGCAGTAACTTATTATCTAAAAAATAATCTAATTGTCTATTAAACAATCTCGATAACTTTTTCCAATACTTACCGAACAGACACATACACTTCTCCTCCTATTATTTTTAAATTATAAAAAATACATCCATACATCTTAATCTATACAAAACAGGCTTTTTTTGTGATAGGTAAGACATACATTTTCTAAAAGAAATAATTGTTTCAGAGCATAAAAAAAGATAGATGGTTTCCCATCTATCTCTTTGTTAATCTTTAATTTTTAATTGTCACAATGGCAGCTACGCCGTAATATACCGCTCTTGATAATTCTGCTTGTCCGGATATAGAAGCTGTAACAAGGGATCCACCACTTGCCGAAAAATATTTTGCAGCTTCTAACGGAATACCATCTTCTTTCACATCAATATGTGTTCCATCTTGCCAGTCTATTTTCTGCATTGTTGCTGAAAAGTCCCCAGTCACTTTACCAATTTCCTTACCATTCATCTCTAAAAATATCCATTCCCATTTTGTTAAACTTAGTACTTGTTTCAACTCTCCAATTTTCTTTCCATTTACACTATAAAATATATAGAAGTTACGCACGCCCATCTTCTTTTGAACACGCAGCAACCTTTCTCCCGATTGATTATATAAATAAAATTGTTGCTTATGTAGTCCCTTAAAAAGAAAAGAAAGTGCACCTTTCCATATACTTTGAATAACGGAATTATACTCTTCTTTTAAAAACCCTACTGCACTGCCATCTAATCCAAAGTACGTTATTACTTGAAATACCCCTACCTCTCTACGAACAACGAACTTTTGTTGTTCAAATAATCTAGAGCTCCCTATATTACAATTATCCTGTCTAAGCATTTTTGCTCTTCGTTTTTCTATAAAACTATATATTAGTAATCCAAACGCTGGTAGCAAAATACCTATTAATTTCAGAATTTCTTTATCTGAAGTGAATATTGTTCCTTTTTTATATTCCATAACTAATCCAATTACAACGATAATCCATACAATGATAGCTATAAACAAAGTTCGTTTCGCATTGCGTGCATGATGCTTATGTATACTCATAAACCTCCCCCTTTTCCATTTATTTCATTATCGCACCGCACATATATTTCCTCAATGCAAAAAAAACTATCCAAAAGGACAGTCTTTTACACTTCTATATTTCGTAACATCGTATAAATGTCGTTATTCACTTTACCAAATGATTTAATGTTATTTTGAATGTTAGATAATAAAACCACATATACACTACCATTTTTACTAAAACCATTTAAGCAATTCCAACCTGGCATTACACCGTGATTTGAATAGCTTCCTGGATCTACATACCAGCCAAATCCATAATCCTTTTTCACGGCTGTAAACATTTGATTATAACTCTCTTTTGAAATTAATTTTCCAGAAAAGAGTGCTTCATTAAATAAATATAAATCATGCGCGCTCGTATATATATCACCACAACCATATAGTTGTGACATGCTCGGAATATTAGGTGTTGTCATATTGTTATTCACTATTTTATAACCCGTTGATGGGAATCTTGTTTGTTCCAACGCTGTACCGAAACCAGAATGTTTCATACCCGCAGTCGCAAAAATATGTTGTTTTATATATTCTTCGAGCGACTGTCCACTTACCTTCTCAGCAATGTAAGCAAGTATAGAGTAGTTCGAATCTGAATACTTCCATTTCTCTCCTGGTCCTGCAATACGCTTTTGGTTTCCTATTCGTTTTATCAACTCTTCATGAGAAATATCTTCTTTTCCCTGCTCATACTCTGGAATCCCTGATGTATGTGTTAATAAATGTTTTAGCTGAATGCTATTACCTTGCGGAAAATCTGGAATATACTTTGCAACCGTATCCTCTACTTGCAAATTATTTTGATCTTTGAGTTGCATAATAGCCGTCGCTACAAATGCCTTTGAAATAGAGCCAATATAAAAGGTCGTCTCTGAATTATTCGGCACTTGCTTCTCTTTATTAGCCATGCCGTATCCTTTATTCACAAGAACTTTCCCATTCTTCACAATAACAGCTGTCCCACTAAATCCCATGCTCTGTAAATATTGATCCAATTGAGCGTTTTCATTAATTTCTTGAGGCGGTCCCTCAGCAGGTTTCTCTATAACTTGCGCCTGTTTTATCTGTTCTTCCTGTTCTTTTTGTTTTCTTTGTTTTTCAGCTTCTTGCCTTTTCACTTCTTCTATCTTTTTTATCTCTTCTTGCTTCTTCATTTCTGCTGCTGCTTTTAAAGTTTCCTCTTTTTTATTATGCGCAACAATTTTTGTATACATGAAATATACAAGTGAAAATAGTAGGACGAGAATGATTGTTCTTTTTATGTATACAATCGGACGACGTACTTTCCCATTAACAGTATTTTTTTCCTGATCCATGATTACCTTTTTCCCCTTATTTACCGATAATTTAATTCATCTACACAAGACTTTCTCCAAATCATTTCAATAGATTATAGACATTCCATTCTATGTCATCCCTACTTTATCACGCGCTGAACATATTACCAACCTATATGTATAAAAAAGAAAAAGAAAATTTACAAAAGTAAGATTCCCTTTAAAATTTCAACATAATAAAAGAGGATATCCTGTAAAAGACTGGTGTTATCAATCTTTTTGGATATCCTCTTATCTAACTATTTATACGTGTTTTTTCATATCATCGGCAACAGATTCAACATTTGTACCTACGATAACTTGTACACTTGTGTTACTTAATTTCATAACGCCTTTTGCACCTGCGCGTTTTAATGCTGGTTCATTTACTAAACTTGCATCTTTCACTTGTAAGCGTAAACGCGTTGCACAGTTATCAATAACTGCTAAGTTTTCTTTTCCGCCTAAAGCTGCTACGTAAGTTTCACCAATTGAACCTGCAACTGGTGCATCACCCTCTTCAGCTAACTCATCGTCATCTTCACGACCAGGAGTTTTCAAGTCGAACTTCTTAATTAAGAAGTAGAATACTGCAAAATAAATTGCTGCATAAATTAAACCGATTCCTGCTAATAATACAGGTTTTGTTGCAATACCGAAGTTTAAAACGTAATCGATTGCACCGGCACTAAATGAGAAACCATCATGAATGCCAAGTGTTGTTGTAATGAATAAAGAAAGACCTGTTAATACTGCATGAATACCATATAGTACTGGAGATAAGAACATGAATGAGAATTCAATTGGTTCTGTAATACCAGTTAAGAATGAAGTTAATGCTAGGCCACCTAACATACCTGTAACCATTTTACGTTTTTCTGGTTTCGCAGCCGCAATCATTGCGAAACATGCTGCCGGTAAACCGAACATCATGATTGGGAAGAAACCAGTCATAAACATACCTGCTGATGGATCTTTTGCGAAGAAGCGTGCAATATCACCATGAACGATATCACCAGCTGCGTTTGTAAAGTCACCAAGTACAAACCAGAAGTATGTATTCATTACGTGGTGTAAACCGATTGGAATTAATAAACGGTTTAATAATCCGAATAAACCAGCACCAACTGAACCTAAGTTTACGATACCGTGTGCTACTGAATCAATACCACTTTGAATTGTTGGCCAAATTTGACCGAATACTAATCCTAAAAGAAGCATTACAATTGAAGTAATGATTGGTACGAAACGTTTCCCCGCAAAGAAACCTAACCATTCTGGTAATTTAATCTTATGGAATTTGTTATATAGTAATCCAGCAACAACCCCAGCAATAATACCACCAAGTATGGCCATATTTATTTTTGGCGTTAACGCCGCTGCTTTTGAAACTTTTGTCATTGTATCTGCTAATTTAGTTGGATCTGCTGAACCGACTAAATCCTGAACACTTTTCAATTTATCATTCAGCTCTGCTGCTGAATATGCCTTACTTAGAGCGTTCGTTGTATTTTGTAAAACAAGATATCCGATTGCCCCAGCAAGTCCTGCTGCTCCACTACCATCAATAGACAAACCTATTGCAACACCAATTGCAAAAATAAGTGCTAAATTATCAAAAATTGCTGCACCGGCCTGTGCCATAACAGGAATATTAAATACATCTTCTTGCCCTAAACGAAGCAATAATCCTGCTGCTGGTAGCACTGCGATTGGAAGCATTAACGCTTTACCAATACGTTGTAAAAACTGCAACATTTTAATTCCCCCTATCAAATTTATGAAATCGTTATCATTATAAGTACGCCTTAGAAAACGCTTTCTATTTACATAACCATAATAACATATAGTTGTATAGATGTGTAGTTTTTATTTCCGAACTTTTTATGGATAAATCTCCTATTTCCAAACTGTTATATAAAAGGAAAATTCTCCTTTTTTAACACGGAATAATCGAAACTGAAGACTCACTATAGAACATTCAACTTTCGTTTTATCATTCCACTTTTTCATGTTATTATTTATTTCCGAGCATATCGGGAAAAGTAAAATTAGTTAATTCGAAATAGGAGCGTTGGTACTATGCAGTGCATTGAAACAAACAACTTACAGCAGTTGTTAGAACAAGTAAAACCATATACGAAAAAAGGAAAACTTGCTACTTATATCCCCGAACTAGGAAATGCAAATCCAGATGATCTAGGGATTGCTATTTTTCATAAAGAAACAGAATATATCCATGCTGGTAACTCACAAACACTATTTACTCTTCAAAGTATTTCTAAAGTAATTACACTTGCCCTTGCCCTTTTAGACCGTGGTGAAGAATATGTATTTTCTAAAGTTGGAATGGAACCAACTGGTGACCCATTTAATTCTATTATTAAGCTTGAAACGACAAGTTCTTCCAAGCCTCTTAATCCAATGATTAATGCAGGTGCATTAGCTATTACAAGTATGCTAGCTGGTAATGATAACGAGGAGAAGATGGAACGCATTCTTCAATTTGTGCGTGATATAACAGACAATCCTACTATTAGTTATTCTTCTAAAGTTGCCACTTCTGAATTAGAAACAGCTTACTTAAACCGTTCACTTTGTTACTATATGAAACAAAATGGCATCATCGATAACGATATTGAAGAACTTATGGATTTATATACGCGTCAATGTGCAATTGAGGTTAACTGTATCGATCTAGCACGTATTGGTTTAATCTTTGCAATGGATGGATATGATCCTTATAAAAAGAAACAGATCATCCCTAAACATATTACGAAAATTTGTAAAACATTTATGGTTACTTGCGGGATGTATAATGAATCTGGTGAATTTGCAATTCGTGTTGGAATCCCTGCAAAAAGTGGTGTAGCGGGCGGAATTTTCGGCTGCGTAAAAGGCGAAATGGGAATCGGTATTTTCGGACCAGCTTTAGATGCAAACGGAAATAGTATCGCTGGTTTTAAAATTCTTGAATTACTTTCTGCCCAAGAAGGTTGGAGTATGTTTTAATTTAGAAGTTATCCTGCTATATTGGCAGGATTTTTTATTTCACAAAAATCCGTTCTACTAGGCATCAACACACTTCAAAAAACAGTAATAAAAGTTCTCTTTATTATGCATATTTGCTCCCCCCTCCTGAATAATATAGTACAACCTAGCGCTGTATGTGGAGGTGTAAAAGATGAAACTCATATTTCAAATGGAGAAACAACCTGTTCTCGAAAAAACAATTCTTCTTTTCATATTGAGTATTGTAGAAAGTTTGAAACTAAAAGTTGTTTCACTCGATGAAGCTCACCGATACATATTCAATTTAGAAGTGCTTGAACTATTAATGGATCGGAACATCGATGATCAAGTACTAGAACTTATTCATTTCGGAATGGGACTTGAAGACATTTACCATGTACTTCCCGAAGAACTTGAGCATAGTATCGAAGAACTGAAATGGCTTTGTATTCAAGTTTTAAGTGAGTACAGTATGCATGATGATGAATGTGCACAACTAATTGAAGATATACGCTAAAAAGCACCTATGCAGGTGCTTTTACTTTTTTAAACCTTTTTACACACAAAAATTTGTATAATACTTACAATCTTTCATTACCGTGAAAAGATTTCACGTCGATATATGCAATTTCTTAGTGTATTTCCAAGGAAATACTCGAATACTGTTTTCCCTATCATTCTTACAACAATTGATCAATTCCAATAAGAATTAATAACACACCTGCAATTATAGTTGCCCATTTCCCTAAGTATTCAGCTAAAAATCTTTTACCAACATACGTAAAACCACTAATACAAATAAAACTAAAAACTCCAGAAATACATGCCGTAAGCCAAAGATTTAAATTTGTTACTCCAGCATCAAATCCACCTGCAATATTGTTTATGGACAATGCAACTCCTAAAACAATTGCTTCAGAAAAACTAATTGTTTTAGAACCATCAAAATCTGCTTTTTCTGGATCACGTAAAACCCCCATAAGTACACTACTATCTTTAGATTCTACGGTATCTTTTTGACTCAAGAAAGGCTGACATAAAATAAACACCCCGATTATTCCTAAAACTATTGCTCCAATAATGTTTGCTGTGAACTCTGAAATAAATAATGCGATCCAATTCCCAAAAAATCCAGCTAGTAAAGTAAATAAAAATCCAAAAAATGCGATGATAAAATTATTAAGCCACGAAATTCTAATTTTACGAATGCCATATGCAATCCCAACACCTGCATTATCTAAATTAGACGCAATCCCGATTAAAAAAATTGAAAATAAACCTGCCGTACTCATCGTACAGTCACCCCTTTTCTCACTTTTCATTGCATATTATGAAAATGTTGAGCAACTGTGCCTGTCTGTTTCATATACTTGTAATAAATGCTCAACATTTTTTCAACGATAGACAATAGAAAAGGAGTGCCTACATTATGCCCAATGAAAATCCAAATGAGCGGCTCGGTAAATTAATAAAGAAACTGTTAAAGGAGCGGGCTCTATCTATGCGCCAACTAGGAACACTTACAAATATTGATCCTGCAACAATTTCAAGAATAATTAATGGCAAACAACAACCGAAGCAAAACCATTTACAAAAATTCGCAAACTGTCTACAAGTTCCACCGCAATTATTACTTGATGAAATGTACCCTGACTCTCCACACATAAATAAGGAAAAAGCAGATATGTACACATCTCTCGATACAATTCAACAAACATTACAATCCTCTAACCTATTCGACTTCGAATACACAACAACTCGTGTAAAACAAGAACTTGAAAATTACGAGCGCTATGCTCAAACTACTGAAGGCGAAAAACGTATTCACGAGAGTTTCAAAAGTAAAATAGAACAAATTGATAGTGCTGGTCCTTTCATTGAGCAATTAACAAATATGTACCAACAATTTTGTACAGAAACCATTTCAACCGAAGAGCGTGCAATTATTGGGGGTGCCTTACTATATTTCATTTTATCAACAGACATTATCCCCGATTATCTTTTTCCAATCGGCTATTTAGATGATGCGATTGCCGTTGAATTAGCTAAAGAGAAATTAATTGAAATAAAACGAAAAACATAGAAAAATAAAGAACTATTTCAGTTGTTTATGTTCAACTCTGAAATAGTTCACTAAAAAAGCGTACAAGTACATACCTGTACAATTTCAATATACTAATCTATTTTTTTGTATGACACCATTCATATATGAACGCTGTTATTACTTTTGTAAATTCAATTAACTGCTCAACTTCAACTTTCTCATTTATTGAATGAGCTTCTTCTAATGTACCTGGTCCGTAAATAACAGCTGGAATGTTAAACTCACTAAACCATCCGCCATCAGTTACCGTTGCTGACATATTTAAAATTGCATTTTTAGATAAAATAGATTCATGTACTGAACTTAGCGTTTTTACAGCAACATGTTCGCTATCTACTTCTAAAGAAGGAAAAATTTCGCCACGATCCACAATCATTGATTCTCCGCCCCACTTAAATTGTGGTGGGTTCTCGCTTAACCATGGATCTGCTGCTGCCACTTTTCCTAAATACTCTTCTATTTCTTCTATTATTTGTTCATGCGTTTCATTTGGATAAAAATGTACGGTTATCCACAATCGGCACTCATCCGCAATAAATGCCGCATGACGTCCTCCTTCAATAACAGCTGGATTAATTGTTGTTGTTCCAGATGGATAGCCTTCATATGTTTTCATGACTGCCCAATGACGCTCTAATTCTTGTAAGCTTTGGACAATCTTCATCATTTTCTCAATCGCACTCGCTCCAAATAGACGTCCTCCAGCATGGATCATTTGTCTACGTGTTGCATCATGAAACGTTTGCGGGCTTTTCACTGTAATCCATCCAGTAATTACGCCGCCCTGCCCTTGCATATGTAAATTACTTGTATCAACTACTACTGCAAAATCAGCATCATAACCACGCTTACAACATTGAAGTGTCCCTGCTTCTCCTACTTCTTCGCCAATTACCGATTGAAAAATTAAATCTCCAGGTAATTCAATCCCCACTTCTTCTAAAAGCTGAATAGCAAATAAGGCTCCAGCTAGTCCACCTTTCATATCTGCCGCGCCTCTCCCAACTAACCAACCATCTTTTATAAACGGCTCAAACGGCTTTGTTTCCCACGGTTCGTCCTTTGATACTTCTGCAACATCTATATGTCCATTAATAATGAGACTTTTATGTGACTCACTTGCTGTCCCTTTTTTCACTCCAACAACATTCGGATCATTCGGATATACATCCCACTTATCAATACTAAAATTTCGTTTTTTTAGAAACTCTGCCACAAATTCTTGCGCCTCATTTGTATTTCTTGCTGGTGGTGCTGGTGTTTCAAAGCGAATTAAAGCTTTTGTAAGTTCTAGTAGCTCGTCTTTTCGTAAATCAATCTGTTTTAATAGCTGTGAAACTTCTTGATTCATTGCTAATTCCCCTTTGCATACGTAGTATGTTTCCAGCTTTATTTTTACAAAAAAAGAGACTGTTTACAATTCTACAGTCTCTAAATTCCTTGTTATTATAAATTCAATTTCAACTATAAACTTTCTAATTCTGTTGTATTCATCTTTTCGATATGTTCTATTTTACTTTTCTTACTGCTTGTAGCACGGTAAAACAGTAAACAAACGATCATAAATGGAATACCACAATATAATGCCATTCTTTGTTCTGGAATAAAAGCCATAGCTACAATTACTGTTAAATTTAATACTAAAGCAAGAATTGGAACAAATGGATACAGTGGTGTTTTAAATTTCAAATCCTTAATATCTCCCCCTTGCTTCACGTATGTCCTTCTAGCTAATAGGTTAGATAAAGCAATAGATGCCCAAACTAATATCGCTCCAAACCCAGCAATAGAAAGAAGCCATAAATAAACTGTATCTTCCGCATAAATACCTGATAGTAATGAGAGACACCCTACAAACGTACTTACAATCAATGCATAAATAGGAACACCGTTTTTAGATAACTTACCAAAAATCGGGCTAATCATTCCTTGATTAGACATAGACCATAGCATACGGGAAGTTGCATATAATCCTGAATTCGCAACTGATAGTACAGCTGTAATAATAACAAAATTTATAATATCAGCCGCATAAGGAATACCAATTTTATCAAATACAACTACGAATGGACTTTCTATCACTCCTGCTTGCTGCCAAGGAAATAGTCCCGCAAGAATAAAAATAGATAGTACAAAGAAAATAAGTATGCGCCAAACTGTATTATTAATTGCCTTCGGGATAGTTTTCTCTGGATTTTCACTCTCACCAGCTGCAATACCAACTAGTTCTGTTCCTTGGAAGGAAAAATTAACTGCAATCATCGTAATTAAAATGGCTGATAACCCATTTGGGAACAATCCACCATAATCAGTAAAGCTAGAAAACATCGGCGCTGGTTCATTTCCTTTCATATCTAGAAAACCAAACATTGCTGCCCCGCCCAAAATGATAAATGCAATAATTGTAATTACTTTAATACTTGCAAACCAGAATTCAACCTCCGCAAAACTTCTTGAAGATAACGCATTAATAACAAAGAGCAATACGGCAAACACTACGCACCAAATCCATGATGGTACATCTGGAAACCAACGTTTCATTAATATACTAACTGCAATTAATTCAATGCCTATCGTAGCCGTCCAGTTTAGCCACGACATCCATCCCACTACATAACCCGCTGCAGGTGAAATATGTTTTGTAGCATATGTTTGATACGATCCTGCATCAGGCATCGCAACCGCTAACTCTCCAAGACAGAGCATCGTTAAATACATAACAAATCCACCGACAAGATACGCTACAATCGCTCCTCCAGGTCCAGCTTCATGAATTGTATAACTGGATCCTAAAAAAAGCCCAGTACCAATAACCCCTCCGAGTGCAATCATAAATATGTGCCGACTTTTCAATTCTCTTTTTAATCCCTGGTTTTGATCCATCATATAAATCCCCCCTTTTCACTTTGCAAACCCATTTAATGTAAGCGTTTTTAAAATTCTTCATAGTAAAAATAATTATTTAAAAGAGCAAAATACATATTACTACTATTAATCACTACCTGTTATTAAAAGGTCATCCCTCACTGTTATTAATAGTTTTTGATCAGCGATAGCTTGTCCTTCTACCACTTCTAATGATTCGATATAACCACTGATTCCCACTTTAATTTCCACCTGCTGCTTATCTATTGTTTCAATTAACGCTAATTTTTCCCACTCATATACGTAAGAACTTTCAGTAACAAATAATTTCTCTACTTTCCCGTAACAAGGACTATATACGCCTTCTATAACCGTCTTCACTTTATAAATTCCTCCCTCTTATTAATTGAAACTGAAACGTTGCATACACTATAAAGATTCATAATCCCCCTACTCTTTAAATTTAGAGATCTTAACTACTATTCATGCAAAATACGTACCAACCTTAATACCTATGTAAAATTAGGATTTCTTACGAAAAAAATCTGCATAACCGCAAAATTTTTCTATCATTTGAAAATTTTTAAGAGAAAATAGCAAAAAAATTTTGCGATTTTATAAGAATTTTAATAAAATTATAAAAAGTCAGTCTTCATAGGGTATAACGAGGAGAAGATAATACATGCATACAGAAGAAATCAATTTTAAAAAGATTATTGAAATGAATGTGCTATACGAAACTTTACTCAATGAACTAGATATTGGGATCCATATTATTAATGAGGAAAGTAAAACGATTATCTATAACCGTAAAATGATGGAAATTGAATCAATGGATCGCTTAGATGTGCTAGATAAAAATCCTTTAGAAGTATTTGCATTTGAAGAAAATAAAAATAGTACTCTTATAGAGGCTTTAAAACTTGGAAAAACAAACAAAAATATAAAACAAACGTATTTTAACAATAAAGGACAAGAGATTACGACGATTAACGATACTTTTCCTATAATAGAAAATGGAAAAATTAAAGGCGCTATTGAAATTTCAAAAGAGATTAGTCATTTAAAGCAAACAATGAAAACGAACCTTTCTCGAAAACAAAATACTAAGTTTACCTTTGATCACATAATTGGTGATTCTAGAGCTATTCAATCGGTCATTACAGAAGCAAAGAGAGTAATACGTACGCCATCCTCCATACTTATCATCGGGGAAACAGGGACCGGTAAAGAGCTATTTGCGCAAAGCATCCATAATGAAAGCCAGCGTTCAACAAAACCATTTATTTCGCAAAACTGTGCCGCTATACCAGAAACCTTAATGGAAAGTTTACTATTTGGTACAAATCGAGGTGCTTTTACAGGAGCAATAGATAAACCTGGTTTATTTGAAGAGGCAAATGGGGGAACTTTATTATTAGATGAAATCAACTCATTAAGCCCAGCACTTCAAGCTAAATTATTGCGTGCTATACAAGAAAAAACAATACGAAGAATTGGGGGCGCGCAAGAAAAAGAAATTGATGTTCGTATTATAGCAACTATTAATGAAGACCCTCTTGAAGCCATAGCGTACAATCGATTAAGGCAAGACTTATATTACCGATTAAGCGTTGTTACTTTATGTCTTCCACCTTTACGGGAACGAAAAGAAGATATTGCATATCTTGTTCAACACTTTATTGAAAAATACAATATCCAATTTGATCTTAGCGTAAAAGATGTAGATTTAAACGTAAATAACTTCTTCTATCAATACGATTGGCCTGGTAATGTGAGAGAACTAGAACATATAATTGAAGGATCCATGAACTTAATAGAAGATGAAGATATCATTACAGTGTTCCATATGCCAACGCACTTTCGCGAACTAGCAAAAAAGGAACTCAATATGCAGACTCCACTAACTAGTCACAATACTGATACGCCACAAAATTTAAAACGTATAATCGAAGAAATGGAAAAAAAATATATCCATCAAATTCTTAAAGAAAATAAAGGTAATATCTCACAAGCCGCAAAGTTTTTAGGATTGAGCAGACAAAACTTACAATATCGAATTAAAAAATTGCACTTACACATATGAAATGAATATTTCTCCAAGTACAAGTAACTATTTGGAAAAATACGTTATAATTTACATGTGACATGATAGAAAGGGGCGATATATATGAGTAATGATAAAAAATTAAAGTTATTACAATACTTATACCTTCTTCCTGCCGTTCTATGTATGATGTTATTCATTAATATTGATATGAACAGCTTTCCTTATGCAAAGCTATTAGCCACAATTAGCGGCTCCTTTGCAGCTATTATGCTTGCTGCTTTTTGGAATTTGAAGCTACGTATGAAAAGAGAAAAATCTTCTTAAACGAACAAAGTTAATTATCATAAAAAACACGAGACGGTTACCGCTCTCGTGTTTTTTCATTCTACTCTCTTTATCTCAATGATTTGAAATTTAACTCAAAATTAGTTATATACTGAAAAAATGTACTTTAGTAAAATCGACAAATTTCGACATTTTGTTTTTATTATATTTGTTATCATGTAAGTTCTAAATCTGACATTTCAACATCTTTGAAGATTGTTTATATAAACTTCACTTATGTTAATAACATGTAGTTCATTTTGTTGAACTAACAAATTGTGAGTTGGATGAAAAAGCTAATAAATATTTTCTAAAAGGTGGTTACTATGAAAAGAACAGCAGAATTTGTATTAGGATTAATTGGTGGTATATTCGGGATTTTATGTGCATTCATTGCTTTATTTATCGGAGGCATAGGAGCAGCAGTTGAAGCTGACGGAGCTAATCAAATTATTGGATTAGGCTGGGCTGCTGTAGCTCTTTCAATATTGGGGATTGTTGGATGTGTTATGGTTAAGAGCAAAGCTAAAGTAGGTGGCATTATGATGACTATCGCTGCCATTGGTGGATTTATTTGTATTTCTATTGTTTACTTATTACCAGGTGTTTTATTATTAATCGGCGGATTAATGGGGATTTTCCGAAAAGATAAGACTACTGCATCAGCATAAAAGAAGAAGCACTCAAATGAGTGCTTTTTTCTTATTCATATCTTTTCTAAAACTCAATCTTCTCCAAGTACAATCCACTCGCCTCAGCAAGACAATTAATTTGATTACGTTGTTTTTCCTCTAAAATGTTTGGAATTGCGTCCGCCTCTAATTGTCCTAATCCAACTTCAATTAATGCTCCAACAATTTTCCGCACCATGTTATGAAGGAATCCGTTACCACTTACTCTAATTTGTACAAATCCTGATTCTTCGGAAACATCAAGTGTATACACTTCTCGAACCATAGATTTTTTCTTAGACTTTGCATTTGAAAAAGCAGTGAAGTCATGTGAACCAATTAAATGTTTCGCAGCCTCTTTCATGCTTTTCACATTTAATTGTTTATTCACGTGCATGCTGTATTTACGCATAAATGGGTTCGTATGCTCTTCATTCCAAATTTTATAAAGATATGTTTTTGCTTTAGAATTGTAACGAGCATGGAAACGATCTGGTACTTCTTCTACACTCGTAATACTAATATCATTTGGTAAATATTGATTTAAATACTTTTTCACTTTATTTTCTACTAACTTCTCATCACTTTGAAAGTTAGCTACTTGGTTCAAAGCGTGTACACCAGCATCCGTTCTACTACAGCCGATAATTTCAGTTTCTTTTCCGACCATTTCAGATATTATACTTTCGATTTTCCCTTGAATCGTATTGTCATTATTCCCAAGACGTTGCCACCCTTTATAACGCGCACCGTCATATTGAATCGTCAATTTATAATTGTTCATCGTATTCTCCTTACTTCCATTCGCTAAATAAAATATACCCTCACATAGCTCCTGCTTTGTGAGGGACATATCCTTATTGAATGTTACTTTCTAACAAGTTTCACTACATTTTCTACATGAGCGGTATGCGGGAACATATCAACTGGTTGCACATACTCCACTTCATAACTCTTCATTAATGTTTGCACATCACGTGCTAATGAGGATGGATTACAAGACACGTAAACAACTTGTTTCGGTTTCACTTTTAAAATCGTTTCAAGTAATTTATCATCGCAACCTGTACGCGGTGGATCGACAACAATGACATCTGGACTCCAGCCTTCTTTCACCCATTTTGGTAACCATTGTTCCGCTTTACCAGCTTCATACTTTGCATTTGTGAATCCGTGGCGTTTTGCATTTTTCTTTGCATCTTCAATCGCTTCTGGAATTACATCCATACCACGTACTTCCGCTGCATCATTCGCAAGCCAAAGTCCAATTGTACCGACACCGCAATACGCATCCACAATCTTCTCGTTTCCTGTTAAAGCAGCTGCTTTTTTCGCTTCATCGTATAAAACAACAGTTTGTTCTGGATTTAATTGGAAGAATGCGCGTGCTGATAATTCAAATGATAAATCACCTAGTGTTTCTTGAATTACTTCTTTTCCAGCTAATTTAAATGTTTTATCACCGAAAATAACAGATGTTTTACGCCAGTTTACGTTTTGCATAATTGATTTAACACTTGGCATTTGTTTTTGTACTTCTGCGATAAATTGATCTTTATTTGGTAATTCTTCTTTTGTTGTAATAAGTGTGACTTGCACTTCCCCTGTTTGAACTGCAGTACGTGTCACAATTGTGCGTACTAAACCTTTTTGTTTTTTCTCATTGTAAATAGAAACATTTAATTTTTCTAATATACGTCTTACAACTTTTGTCGCTTCATTCGTTGCTTTATGTTGAATCATGCAATGAGAAATATCAATTAACTGATGTGAGTTTTGCTTATATAACCCTGTAATAACCTTTTCGTCTTTACGCCCCACTTGCAATTGACTTTTATTACGATAATGCCATGGATTTTCCATACCAAGCGTCGGGCGAATTTTCTCTTCTAGACTGTCATTCATATACTTCTCGAATGCTTGTACAACGATATCACGCTTTTGATTTAATTGTTCTTTATAATCTAGATGCTGCAATTGACAGCCACCACACTCCTCATATACTGAACATGGTGCTTTCACACGATGTGGTGATGATTTACGAACTTTTTTCACTTTCGCTTCAGCGAAGCCACGCTGAATTTTCGTTGCTTCAGCAACAACTTCTTCTCCTGGCAATGCCCCTGGAATGAAAACAACTTGTCTCTTAAAATAACCAACGCCTTCTCCGTTAATCCCAAGACGTTTAATTGTCACAGGAAACGTTTGACCAACTTCCAACTTACTCTCTTGTTGCTTTTGTATCATTATTACACCTCTACTCTATACTTTTCCATAAATATAACGCTGCATAACTGCAATATGGTTCACACTCTTGTTTCACTTTTTCTAAAAATGCATCATCAGGCTTATCATCTAATTGAAATACACCTTGCACTGCGCGCTGAATTCCAATGTCTGCTTTTGGAAACATATTTTTCCGACCAAGCCCAAACATTAAAAAGTTTTGCACTGTCCATGCCCCAATACCCCTTATTGGTAACAATTGTGCCGATACTTCTTCTTCTGTTTCGTTTTCTATCCTTGCTAAATCTAATTTACCGCCTACAATATGTTTTGCTAATCCTACTATATATTCGGCTTTTCGCTGACTAAACTTCTGCTCTCTCAATTCTTCTATTGAAATGTTCGCTACTCTTTCTGGTGTTGGGAAAAAGAAAACGCCGTTCTTCTCTGTCCCATATCGCTTTACAAATTGATCTGTTAGCACAGTAGCAAATTTCAAATTTATTTGTTGATGAATAATACAGCGAAGAAGACAAGCGAAATAATCGAATTCTAAAATAATTGGAGTATAAGCATATGTTTCAAATAGTGGACGTAATGATGTGTTTAAAAAATGATTTTGTATATTTTGAAACGGTTCATTCCAGTGAAAAATGGACCTCATTCGTTTCATTACTTTCTCTTGATCTCCTGCCTGACTAGAGATCCAAAACTGTGGATTTTGAACAGTACCAATCCCTTGCAAACGAACAACAATCTGTTCTTCGTCTATAAAAAGCGGGACATAAATTACTTTCTCGTCTAATTGAATGACGTTTAACGGGTCGAAAGATAAACGCTTTAGTACTTCCTCAAAATGGTACGGATATTCTAACGTAACATGTTCGCTCCACATACGTTTCCCCATCCTTTTTACACATCATTATAGCATGAGAAAACCGCAAGCATACATGCTTACGGTTGATTGCTTTTTACTAAATCATCTAGGCTTTTAAAATGATACCCTTTCTCGCGCAAATCATCAATGATTTTCGCAAGTGCTTCTGCATTATCTTTTGATATTGCATGAAGTAACAAAACAGATCCTGGATGAATCATAGTCATTACATTATTATGAGCGTATTGCCATCCTCTTTGCTGATCTACTTTCCAATCAAGAAATGCAAGCGACCAAAACACGTTATGATATCCCATTTCTTTCGTAAGAGCTAACGTTCTTTCGCTAAATACACCTCGCGGAGGGCGTACATATTTCACTTCTTTTTGCCCTGTTACTTTTTTAATCTCTTCCGTTACGCTCGTTAATTCTTCACGAAGTTTTGCATCATTTACTGTTGTAAAATCTGGATGACTCCAAGAATGATTACCAATAATATGTCCTTCATTTTTCATTCTTAATAATAAATCTTTTTGTGTTTTTATATAATGTCCCGTCACAAAGAAAGTTGCTGGTACTTTTTTCTCCTTTAATACATCTAAAATCTTTCCTGTATATCCATTTTCGTATCCATTATCAAATGTTAAATAAATATCTTTTTTCTTCGTATCTCCTAAATAAAACCCACCATTTTTTTGTAGTAATTCTGTATATAGTTTCCCTGCATCTGGCACCGTTTCATTTTTAGGACGTGGGATTCCCCAGCTATGTGATGTATTCGTATAAGCAAATGTTGAAACTGGAACAAGTGCCATCATAATTGAAAAAATGAGACCTATATATAACCATTTATATTTCATAAATAGTCTCCTTTCCATATATAATCGTACCTGTAGTTTCTGTTTCCCTGCTTTCTTTCATGCTGAACATGTTTTTCTATATATACCAAAAAATGCACCTCGAATAATTCGAGATGCACTTCTCTTTACTTAAATACAGGTTCTTTAAAGCTCGCCAATTTTTCAAGTGATGTTTTATCAACATCAGCATGTAAACTTTTACCATGAGAATCCATCGTTACAACTGCTTTAAAACCATCGATACGTAAATGCCACATTGCCTCTGGGATACCGAATTGTAAGAAATCAACATCTTTCACTTCTTTAATACATTCAGCATAATATTGCGCTGCACCACCAATTGCATTTAAGTACACACCACCGTGTCCTTCTAAAGCTGCTAATGTTTTAGCACCCATACCACCTTTACCAATTACAGCACGAATACCAAACTTTTTCATAATATCGCCTTGATATGGCTCTTCACGAATACTTGTCGTTGGACCTGCCGCTTTAATTTGCCAATTATCATTTTCATCTTTCACTACAACTGGACCACAATGATAAATAATTTGTCCATTTAAATCTACTGGACAATCGTTATCCATTAAATGTTTATGAATCGCATCACGTCCTGTATACATCATGCCGTTAATTGTAACAACATCACCAACACGAAGTTCACGAATTTGCTCTTCTGTAATTGGAGCTTGTAATACGATTTCACGCTGCTCTGTTTGTTCTTGCGCAGCGTCTTGTTGAAGTGTATCTTCACCTTCTTGGTATAACCAATCCATAATTTCACCTGTTTCAGGATGAATTGTTACGCCAAGACGACGATATGCCCAACAATTATACGCAACAGATACGTAGAAGCTCGCTGGCAAACGATTATATACTCCAATTTTGCAACCTAATAAAGTTGTTTCTCCGCCAAATCCCATCGTACCAATGCCAAGCTTATTCGCATTCTCTAATACATACTCTTCAAGCTTGTGTAATTCTGGAACTGGATTTACATCATCTAATGTACGGAATAATTGATTTTTTGCTAATTCGTAACCTGATGTGCGGTCTCCCCCGATACCGACGCCGATTACTCCTGCGCTACACCCTTGACCTTGCGCTTGATATACTGCATGAAGAAGGCATTTACGAATTCCTTCTAAATCACGCCCAGCTCGTCCAAGTCCTTCTATTTCACAAGGCAGGCTATATTGAATATTTTTATTCTCACAACCGCCGCCCTTTAAAATTAAACGTGCATCAATGTAATCTTTTTCCCATTGTTCAAACTTAATAACAGGTGTACCTGGTCCTAAATTGTTTCCGCTATTGTCTCCAAAAAGAGAATCAACAGAGTTTGGACGAAGTTTACCATCTTTTGTCGCCCGCTCAAGCGCACTATAGATAGCTTCCTTCAGTTTTAATTGATTCACACCAACTGGTGTATAAATTTTAAACGTTGGCATCCCTGTATCTTGGCAAATTGGCGAGATATTATCATCTGCCATTTTAATGTTATTCGTAATTGTGCCAAGTGCCATCGCTGAACGAGTCCCTGCATTTTCTCGTTCTTTCGCTTGTTGAATTGCGCGACGAACATCTTTCGGTAAGTTCGTTGACGTTTCAACAATTAGTTGATACATGCTTTCTTGAAGCTTTTCCATTGTTACTTCCCCCTCAATTGTGAACGCTACCAAAACGTTATGAAATGAAAATTCCATTGTTATACTCTTCAGCTGTTTATTTATTTCACGCCATTAAAGGTTAAATGAAATTTTTCACAACTTGATTATACCTTTTTTTCTATATTCCTTCTATTATCCGTACAGAAAAAGGCTGCCAATTTTGTAGTGGCAGCCTTTTTAATATATTATTCGTCTTTTTTAAATTGCTCACATTTCAGTTCTAATTCATCTAACATTGCAAGAAGACGATCTACATCTTCTAATTCTACCTCTTCTGGTTCAATCGTATCAATTACTTCAATGAACATATTTAAACGTTCTTTCAAATATACTAGTTGTGAATCTTTACCTTGAATTGCTTTTCCCATGAAGGCACTCTCCTTTTAATTCGAGTTGCTTTTATTATACCGCAAAAATGATTGCTATGGGCATGTAATTTCATCAATTTTGTCGCAGTAATTCATTATAATGTAAGCCCTCTCTCTTTTTTCACAAAAAAGTTTCACTTTATAAAAAGTACATATTCTTCTATTATAGAGAATGGACAAATTGTTATTTCAATAGTCAAAGGAGTATTTCATATGACGATATCACAAATAATGAAGCCGATTACTCCTTCTTACGATCCATGGGAAGCGTATATGGACCTTGAAGAGTACGGCAAACTACTATTAACAAACGTTGAGTTTACAACGACGACGTTATGCAATATGCGTTGCGAGCATTGCGCTGTTGGTTACACATTACAGCCGAAAGATCCAAACCCGCTTCCGATGGAGCTTTTATTAAAACGATTAGATGAGATTCCTCATTTACGTTCTTTAAGTATTACAGGCGGAGAACCTATGCTTTCAAAAAAATCCGTCGACAACTATGTAACACCACTCTTAAAATACGCCCATGAACGAGGCGTTCGCACTCAAATCAACTCAAACTTAACTATAGATTTAGCACGTTACGAACAAATTATTCCCTACTTAGATGTATTGCACATTTCACATAATTGGGGAACAATCGATGACTTCGTTGAAGGCGGATTTGCAATGATGGAGCGTAAGCCTACTTATGAACAGCGCGCTAAATTATTTGAAAGAATGATTACAAATAGTAAAGCTCTATCAGAGGCAGGTGTACTCGTATCAGCCGAAACTATGTTAAACAAACGAACTCTACCACATATTGAACATATTCACCGTCAAATCGTTGAAGAAATGGGCTGTAAACGTCATGAAGTGCACCCGATGTATCCGAGTGACTTCGCTAGCACACTTGAAATTTTAACAAAAGAAGAAATTCGAAATGCAGTTGAACATTTATTAGAGATCCGTGATGAAAATGTGTGGATGTTATTCGGAACATTACCTTTCTATGCATGTAGTGATAATGAACACGATTTAGCTACACTAAAGAAATTACATGAAAGTAAAAATGTAACTGTCCGCAATGATCCAGATGGTCGTTCTCGTTTGAACGTAAATATTTTCGATGGAAATATTATCGTGACCGACTTCGGTGATGTCCCGCTTCTAGGTAATGTACAAACAAATACACTACAAGAAGCTTACGACAAATGGTGTGACTCAAAAACAGCAAAATCATTAAGTTGCCATTGTCCTGCTGTGAAATGCCTTGGACCGAATGTTCTTGTAAAAAATAGCTACTATCCAAAAGAAGATTTCTTATCAAAAACATCAAACATTATGTTATAAATAAAAAACGTCAGCTTATAGGCTGACGTTTTTTATTTCATTGTGCATGCGATGAAGAAACAAATTTAAAAAATAAATGATCATGAATTGGAATAGCAGCTCCGATTCCTTGAGATGTAATATTTTTCACGACAAGCTTTTTTTGATTCCCTTTTAACACAAGGTAGACTTCTCCAAATGTTACTTTTCCTTTTTCATTTACTGCTGGTGTATACGCATATAAATATCCAAGTTGACTTGGACTAATATTATAAACACGCTCATGTCCGGTACCATAACCAATGGTTGTTTTAAATGAAAGTGGCAATTGTACTTTTTCAAGCGCTTTTAGAAGCATCATTTTTTTCACATCTGTAGTATCTTTCATATCTGCTGTTAAATCACCTTCGATTGTCTTTTGGGTTTCTTGCTTATAGCGAAGTGGGTATAAGCGATCCCCTCCGCGATTATCATATACATTTCGATTTACTTGCTTATATTCCCAATTAATCGATGTGTCTATTGACTCATAATTTAATGCCCATTGCCCTAAATAAATTTTCGCTCGGTACCCTACTGCAAGCGGTGCATTCGAAATTGTCGTTTCATTAAACATTCGAATTAAATCTGGGTTTTCAATTTTAATATTTGTTGTTTTCAATAATTCTTGAGCAAACTTACTCGGCTGTAAACGTGGTAAATCTTGTGCATCATTTGGAAATGTATTATCTTTTGAAATATTTAAAACAGATGAAGGCATTTTTACTTCTACTGTCGTCTTTGCAAAACTACTGTTAGGAAATAATAAAATAAACGAGACCATAGTTGAAAGACATATGCTGTACACTCGTTTCACCTGTCAGGCTCCTTCCTACGTAAAGGTATATAAATTACTGTATTTATTGTTTTCCCTCAAACACATTGTTATCCCTATTTTTCATAATAAATAAAAACCAATTCCCATAATGACATACGCAGCTAATAAAGTGCCTCCTTCAAACCAGTTTGTATCCCCATCATTTGAAATAGCAATAGTTAAGAAAACAGCTGTAATCATGGAAACAAGCTCTGGTATTGTAAATACTAACGGCATCTTTTGTGCAAAAAACATCGAAAGAAGTACTAACACAGGAGCAACAAACATGGCGATTTGTAATGTAGAACCTACTGCAATTTCAACGGCGATATTCACTTTATTTTTATACGCCATAATAATTGCAGATGCATGTTCTGCTGCATTACCAACAATCGCAACGATAATAACCCCTATAAATAACTCTGACCAGCCAAATGACTTTGCAACCGTTTCAAAAGTATGTACGAGTGCCTCTGAAACATAAGCTACCGCAATTGTTGCTATCGCTAAAACGAGTAGCGCTTTACCTTTCGACCACTCAGGCTCCTCCTCATGTACTTCTTCATCGCTCTTATGTTGATATACACCGCGGTGTGTAACTAACTTAAATAGCAATGCAGCAAGGTACATAATGATCATAATAATAGAAACACCAATACTTAATTGATACGTCTTTCCAGCATCCATTTTCATTGAAAAAATCTCTGGAATAACAAAAGCTACGACAACAGCAAATATTAATAAAGCTGAATTATGCCTTGCATCGTAAACATTAAAGCTTTGTCTTTTATATTTAAGGCCTCCTATAAAGAAGGATAGCCCTCCTACTAATAGTAAGTTTCCAAGTACAGAACCAGTTAAAGATGCTAGCACTACTTCAATTAATCCTGCTTGAAGTGCGAAAATTGAAATGATAAGTTCAACCGCATTACCAAAAGTAGCATTTAATAATCCACCTATCCGAGGTCCAGAAACAATTGCTAAACTTTCTGTTGCTCTCCCCATAAACCCCGCTAATGCGATAATCGTAATGCAATATACAGCAAACATAATTGTTTGAGGCCAATGCAATGTTTTTCCGAGTACAGAAAGTGGTACACCTATAAGCGCTACTATAAGAAATATTTTATTAAACATGCTTTCCATCCTTCCATCTTCTGTATTTCTCCTCAATATTATTATTATTCTTCTCCTAACTTGTCCGATTTCATCACAATTACGTTTAAAAAATCGAATTGAAGAAAACAGTATGAAAGATATTTAAATTGTCTTGTTTAGACAGAAAGAATTAAAAATTGAAAAGAGGTTAAAAGCATGCACTTAAAAGAAAAAATCGCAACTATTATTCAAGGTCAACGAACAGGTATATTATCTACTGTACGTAACGATAAGCCACATGGTGCCTTTATGATGTTTTTCCACGAAGATTTTGTACTATATGTTGCAACAGATCGAAATTCAAAAAAGATAACAGATATCGAGAAGAATCCAAATGTGCACGTACTACTTGGACGAGAGGGAAAGAAATTAGATGAAGATTACATTGAAGTTGAAGGTATCGCTTCCATCGAAGAAGATCAAACATTAAAAAACAAATTTTGGACTAATAGCTTAAAACGCTGGTTACTCGGTTCGGAAGATCCTAATTACGTACTAATAAAAATCAATCCTGATACAATTTATTACATCGATAGTGCTGGTGCGACCGATCCCGAGTTTTTACGACTATAAAATAAAAACAAGCCCCCCTTAGGTGGGCTTGTTTTGTCGAAAGGTTCTTCTGAAAAAACAATAAAATAGGTGGAACTTTCTAAAGATTCTGTTATATAATAGCAGTAACTTAAATAAACTGTATTAAAACAGATTGAGGGGAGAAATAAAAATTGATGAAAAGAGAAGAACGAAAAAACATGATTGAGTTTATTGAAAAGAAAAAAGGGATTGAACGTGACGAATTATTATTTATGACAGACGATGAAGTAGAGCATATTTATAATGTAACGTACTTTTTATATGAAGAAATAGCAGAGTAGTATAATAAACCCCCACCTTATTAAAAATATAGGGCGGGGGTTTATTTCGTTTTTTATACATGAGAATGATTTTCATGTATAATAATGTAAGATTGGAGGAATTTCACTATGAGTTCATGGCTATTATTCGCACTATTATCAGCAATTGCTGCTGCCCTCGTATCTATTTTTGGAAAGATTGGCTTAGATGGAATCGATGCCAACGTTGCAACAACGATTCGCTCTATTATTATGGCATTATTTATGGTAGGAGTTATTATTATACAAGGTAAATTTCAAAATATCGGTGATGTCCTCCTAAATAAAAAAGCACTGCTATTTATCACATTAAGTGGAATCGCTGGTGCTTCGTCATGGCTATTTTATTTTCTTGCATTAAAAACAGGAAAAGTTTCACAAGTAGCACCTATCGATAAATTAAGCGTAGTATTTTCCATTATTCTCGCGATGATTATATTAGGTGAAAAGTTAAACTTTATGACTGGTATTGGTGTAGTCTTTATTACAGCTGGTGTATTATTTGTTGCTTTCAGCTAAAAAACCGCTATTATTAGCGGTTTTTTCTTTTCCTTATGTAAATCCACACAATAAATGTTACAATTGCCGAAACTAATAAAATCCATATTCCATAATGATGGAAACTATATTCAACAAAGCGCCACTTCTCTCCCAGTTTCCAACCTAAGCCAATAAAAACACTTATCCAAATTAGTGCACCACCGTAAGCATACAAACAAAACCGCCACAATGTTAAATTTGAAACTCCAGCAAAATATGCTGTTAAATGACGTACTCCCGGTATAAAGTAGCCAATCATTAAAAGAAATGGACCGTATTTTTCAAATAAAATATGTGTTTTTTCAATATGATGTTCCTTAATTCTAACTTTCGGACCATATTTTTTTAAAACAGGGAGCCCAAGTTTTAAACCTAATATGTAACTTAATGTAATGCCAAGCATTGCACCTGCCATTCCACTTAAAAAAGCAGCTGTTCCTGACATAACTCCTTTTGAAATGTTATATCCGATAAAAGTCAATAAAAACTCATCCGGTATAGGTAATCCAACAATCCCGCCAGCTAAAGCTATAATAATTCCAAAATATCCATAATGTGCGATTAACTCGCCAATATGTTGTTCCATTCGGAAGACACATCCTATACACGATCGTTATTCCATATTGTGCCCATTCTATCTTTAAGACAAACATGGTATACATATTCACTATACATTGTTTTTATAATGAACTCTACTTCTATTCCATTCCTTAAACAGAGATTTAATCAGTGGGGTTTTTTATCCATCCCAACTGATTATTAGCCTGAACCAATCGGGATTTTACGGGCAGCAGGGCTCCTACTTAGCTTCCCTGCATTCGCTAAATTTTGGTGTAGGAGTCTTACTGCCTATAAATAGCGAGATAAAAAAATAAAAATTCATAGGCTTATTTTTTTGTTACAATAAAGGGAAGTTACTTTTTGCAACGGTTTAACTCTCAAGAAAAATGATATATCTAGCAAAAACATAGTTTGGTCTATATAATGCAACTTCTACCTATTAGAGTAACATGCACCCTTTTACATACAACATCATTTTTCTAAATTATACAGGGGGAACGAACATGACCATTGAAAAACAATTTATCCAAAAGATTTACTATAAAACATTTTTAACAGAAGACTCTTCCATTCCGGTAGCGGAAGTACTCGGTGAAGCATATATAAATGAATCAAAAAATGAATTCTCCAACATATCTAATATTCGCTTTGCACAAGGTGAAGTTTATTTCCAAACTAACGACTTTGAAGCCGCTATATTCAAATGGGAGAAAGTAAATAATGAACTTGCTCTCTGGGCTATGAAGAATATTGCAGATGCTTATTTCGAATTAGATTTCTTACCAAAAGCAGAAGAAATTTACAAATCTATCCAAACAGAAGATACAACTCTTACGATGGAAGTTTCCCTACAACTTCTTTCTCTTTATATCGAGCAAAATCGTTTAGGTCTAGCATTTAAGACGATTAGTGACGCTGTTGCGTTTCAACCGGACTATCCAAATATTACTGCAATCGCTCGATCGTTCTATGAAAAACAAGAAGATTGGAATAATGCTATTGAACTAGCGGTTCAAGAAGGAATTCGAACTAAATCTTTACACTGGTTTGATACTTTAATCAATTATGTAAACAGAGGCTTTACTAACAAGATAAAACCTGAGTATTTCTATGAATCTTTAAAAGCCTTATATGCTATTGATCAAGTTCAGTTTAAAGAACTTGTTATTTCACTTTGGAACAGCTATGAAAATGAATCATTCCATCTACCTTGGATTCAAACAATAAATCACCTATTCTTACATATTGAAGTAGATGCTAATGATGATTGGAATGAAATTTCTAATCGCTATCAAGAGACGTACTTCGAATTGATTACTGGACAACATTTCATGCACGAATTACAAGGACTTGTACCAGATTTATTAACAAATTGGTTTAGTTTAACGAAAGCGGAAGATTCTTTACTTGTCTCCGCAGCAGTATTAGCATGGAATGAAATTTCACCGACAACTCTAGAATCATTACTCGTAAAAAGCGCATTTGCCTTACTTTCAAATGCATCAGCTCATGCAAATGTTGATATGGCAGACGTATCAGCATTATTTGAAACGATTGCTGTATGGGCTGAGAAGAATGATGTAGATTTAGGTCATCAATTCACACTACTTGTTCGTGAGTTATACGATTTAACTGTTACACAACTTCTAGTAGCAGGAGCTAGCGATTATGATAAATCAGCCTTTATTAACTCTATACTAGGAGAAAATATATTAAATGAGGCTATAACAACTTCAATTACATTTAAAGATGATAGTCAAACTGAAATAACTGAGCTTACAGAACTAGATATACGAAATATACCAAACTTTGACGAACTTCATAACATACTAGCGGTACCTTCTCAGTCAAAACTAGAAAGAAAATGTATTGAAGTTAAATTACCAAGTAGATTTTTACGAAAAAATAAGTTTTCATTCCTTGTCACACCTACTGTGCATGGACAACTTGACAAAAACAGCTCTCACTTTGAATACTTACAGGCAGCAGATAGTCTCATCTATGTACTAAATTCAGCTTCACCATTACATGATGAAGAGCTCGATACATTATTATATATTCGTGAGCAAGTACCAAATTTACAAATTAAATTCGTCTTACAAACAATTGATACGAATACTAGTGAAAATATCACGAACAGCATTAAAAAGAAAATACTCGTACATTTCCCAGAAGCACACTTTTTCCCTTACTCTCCTTCACAAGAGAGTAGTGAACAGCTAGGTAACGTAACAGACTCTATTCTTTCTAACCTTACTCAGCGTAACGTGGAAAAAGAACGCATTGAAAAATTATTATGGTTTATCCAAAAAACAATTGCATACCTTGTAAATGAACGTGTGGAATTAGAAAATACGTTAGTGAAATCCGTTCGCTGGAATAAACATATTTTAGTAAAACTTGATGGTTTTATTAATAATCTTACTGCCATTCAAAAAGATAAAATTCGTTCTATTACAGAATCTTATCTCTTAACGAAAGAAGAGATTACGCAGGATATACATTCTCAAATTCCTGAATTGTTGCAGAGTTGCTCTGACCTCGTTCAAGAAGATAGTGATTTCAAACTGGTCCATGAAGAACTAAATGTAGCAATGAATGAAAGAATTCAAAAACATGTACAGCAAGTGCTCCTTCCTAAGTTTACTGGGTCTATTCAAGAATGGATTGAAACTGCTCATAATGAATTCATTCAAGCTCAGGCTTATTTAGATGAAATGAGCGATACCTTTAATAAGCTCTATGAGGAAGAGCGTATTAAACTTCCTTGTGATTTCAAATTACTAGATGACTGGGATAGAGATGTTGCAAGAATGACGAATAGAATTACAGTAGCTAACATCAATATTTTATTACGCTTTACACCGACACAATTTTTCTTAAAAAGTGCAGGAAAGTTATTCGGTAATATGCAAAAAAATCAATCTATGCTATCAAATAAATATAAACAATATATTGAAACAGAAGATTATACAGAAGTTGCTCAGATGATTTCAAAACAATTCTTCCTACAATTTGAAGTGTTTGAAGGTGCGCTAGAACGGGATATCATGATGTTCTTTAAAGACCCTCTTAGCATATTGAAACAAACCGTAGAAGCGGCCCAACTTGAAATACAAGAAGATGAGCAAACATTAACAAAGCTAAGAACGAACCCAGAAACTTATCATGATCCTTTAACACTCTTTAAATTGCAATTGTTACAACGAAAATTCATGTTAAATATCGACCAAAATAATGAACATATTGCTTCACAAGAAACAATAAATAAAACACCAACTGTTTAAATAAGAAAAACCAAGCAACTAACTCGCTTGGTTTTTCTTATTTTTAATCTACAATTTTCACATGTTCAAATGGATAATATATCGCCATGAACTTTCCTAATACTTCTGTTCTATCAATGAGCCCTAAGCCGTTCCTACTATCCCTACTAACTAAACGATTATCTCCCATCACAAAAATTTTATTTTTAGGAATTGTAATCGGTCCAAAATCTTCAGTTAAATTGATAAGTAATTTTTCTGCCTGTTTTTTATTATTCTTTAAATACTCTTCATTTTTCACTTGATGATTAACATATAATTGATCATTCTTCATCTCAATTACATCTCCTGGCAATCCAATAACTCTCTTCACGTAGAAATTATCTGTCTTCACGACAATAATATCCTCTCTCTCATAACTTTCAAATCTCTTTGCAAGTTTATTAATAATTACTTTATCTCCATCTTGTAACGTCGGCCTCATCGATGCTCCTTTTACAGTCGTAGGGAAAAACAAAAAGATTTTTGCCAAAAACACTAATAAACATGCAATTGCAATTATTTCAAAGAATTCACGCAAACGTTTTTTCTTTTGCATCATTCCACCATCTCATCATCTTTTTATTTTTATTATAAGTACTCCGACTAGTTAATTTCCACAAAATTCTGAATTATAACATTAGAATATTACAAATATAAAAATAATATTCCTTATAAATTCACTATTTTTATATACTATGTTTTCCATCTATCAAACAGGACTTTTCCTATGAAATTTATGCTTAGAAAGTATAAATTACTGCACAAATTAAACAAACAAATATAATAGCATAGCAATAAAAAAGATACTCTCAAAATAGTCTATCAACTATTTTTGAGAGTATCTTTTTATAATCCTACATATACAATACACATCTGCGCTGCGACATATGTAAACCAAATCCAAAGCGGTTCATACTTCAGTTTGCGCCCTCCGATATCTGTCACGCCGATAATAAAATCAGAAATCACAAACAGTAAACCACCAAGTGCTGGTATCCACCATATTCCTATATTCTCGTAATATAAGGCGAATGCAAAACATGCCATTCCTCCAACCCACAAACCGTAAATTAGAGCGCCTATTGTAAAAAGTTTGTCTTGTTTTTCATTTCGAATAAAGAAAAACCACCCTATAATTAGAAAGAGTCCGTATACGAGTAAACCGATCCAAAAACCATTCCATGAAATACCTGTTTGTAAAAATGCTTTCACATAGAAACAATGTGCAAGAGCGAAAGTAACCATTCCTCCAATTAATCGATGACCAATTGGAATTAATCCTGCCATAAATAAATCCCCTACAGTTGATAAAGTCATACCGAGTGCAACCCACGTACTGTACTCAGCCGATGGATCTTGTAACCATATCCAAATTGCACTTCCTGTTAAAGAAAAACTAAGAATAAGACGAACGGCTAAAGGTAACGGCATATTATTTCTCGTTCTCTTCGTCTGTCCTATTGCATAAATTGCTCCCATTAAAAAAAGAATAATTTGCCCGACTAACACAATGTAAAGTACATTCATAATATGTTCTCCTCAATAAATGCTTTATTCTATCTTTTTTTCGTTACATATATCACATTCTCCTTTTTCTATGTAAAAAAAGAAGAACAATACTATTCTTCCATTTTAATCGTTTTTCTGTTCTCTATGCTACTTGTTTTTCTTGCTCAACTTTCTTTTTAACCGGGTTACGATTTACTACAATAATTCCCGCTGCGACACACGCTAAACCAAATAGTACAAAGGAATGGATTGCTTCCCCTAAAATTAGACTTGATAGTAGTACACCAAAAACTGGTATAAAGAACATATACATTGAGACTTTCCCTACTTTGTTATACTTCATAATTGTATTCCATATACAGAATCCGGCTGCTGATAAGAACGATAAATATATGAGCATAAGTATTGCATGTAGATTAAATATGAATGGCATCATTCCAACTTGAAATGCACCTATACATAGCAACCCCATTGATCCGAAAATCATCTGATATGCTGTCATATACCCAATATCTAATGTTTTACTACCTTCTTTCGCTAATATGTTTCCATACGAATACATCATGGCTGCCCCAAGAAGTAATAAGCTACCTATTCCAAAATGAAATGATAAACTTCCATCACTCGGTACATTCACTAAAATCACACCGCAAAAACCGATAGCTACTCCAATTACTTTTCGCCTATTTAGAGCATCATCTTTATATAAAAAGTGTGCGAGTAAAATTTGAAAGAATGATGATGTTCCTGAAATAATCGCTCCTTCAATTCCTGAGCTGTAACTCATTCCAATATAAAAACATATATATTGAAGAAAAGTTTGAAACAAGCCAATTTGAACTAACTGCTTTCCTGTTCCTTTTTTGAACTTCATATCTTTTCCTAACGCTTTAAAAAATAATAAGAGCATTACACCAGATAAGAAAAAGCGATAGCCAGCAAATAATATTTGTTCCCCGACTTCTTGTGGCTGAATTCCAAGTTCAGCATAGCTTAATTTAATAAAGGGAAATGCGCTTCCCCATAAAAATGTTGCTACTATTGCAGCAATAAACACGCCAATCGGATGGGTAAAAAATTTCTCTGTCTTCAACTTGATGTCTTCCTTTCCGACCTTTTTATGAACAATATTCATATATACCAAAGGAAATGCGAAAACACAAGTTTTCAGTTTATCCCGCTATTCGCCGGGCAGTAAAACTCCCACCTCCAAATTCGGCTGGGGCAAAGAAGTTAAGTGGGAGCCCTGCTGCCCGTAAAAGCCCGATTGACGAGGGCTAATAATCAGCGTGGGATGAACAAAACCCCCACTAATTAAAGTTTCACTTTATACTAAAACAAAAACATATCATCTAAGAAAAACATATGCTATACTATAGAATAATTACAATATAATAACTATTAAAACCAGATTCAACAGAAATGCTGCTATCCATTATGGATGGCAGCTTTCGTCGTTTTATAGGGGTTTCGATTTTGATTCTTTTTCTCAATAAGAATTCGGAAGGAGCGAGTATTAATGAACGTAGAAGTAAAAACATTACAAGCACAAAAAGATATTTCTCATCCCTCTTTATGGGATACATTAAAGAAACATTATGAACTTATATTTGCAATCGCATCTGGTATTTTTATTTTAGCTGGTTGGTTATTCACAAAAAATGATGCAATAAGTGCAGGTATTACTTTATATATCCTTGCTTATGTAGTTGGAGGATTTGCAAAAGCAAAAGAAGGTATTGAAGACACAATTGAAGAGAAAGAGCTAAATGTTGAAATGCTCATGATTTTTGCAGCTATCGGCGCCGCAGTTATCGGTTACTGGGCAGAAGGTGCTATTTTAATCTTCATCTTTGCATTAAGCGGAGCAATGGAATCTTATACATTAAGTAAAAGCCAAAAAGAAATTTCCGCGCTTCTTGATCTACAACCTGAAGAAGCATTACGTATTTCAAACGGAATTGAGGAACGTGTTCCAGTTGAACAATTACAAATTAACGATATTATTTTAATTAAGCCAGGTGAGCGTGTTCCTGCTGATGGCACAATTCATACTGGTGAAACAAATATTGATGAAGCTGCTATTACAGGAGAACCCATTCCGAATGAGAAAAAATTCGGCGATGAAGTATTTGCCGGCACTGTAAATTTACGTGGTGCTATTGAAGTTAAAATTACGAAGCCGAGCGATCAAACATTATTCCAAAAGATTATTCGTCTCGTTCAAAGTGCACAAAGCGAAAAATCCCCATCACAACTATTCATCGAAAAATTTGAAGGAACATACGTAAAAGGTGTACTACTTGTTGTTGCGCTTATGATGTTTGTTCCTCATTTCTTACTTGATTGGAGTTGGAATGAAACGTTTTATCGCGCGATGATCTTACTTGTAGTCGCTTCTCCTTGTGCGCTAGTTGCAGCCATTACACCGGCAACTTTATCAGCAATTTCAAACGGAGCGAGAAACGGTATTCTCTTTAAAGGTGGTATTCATTTAGAACGTCTAGCTTCAGTAAAGGCGATTGCCTTTGATAAAACAGGAACATTAACACAAGGAAAACCTACTGTAACAGATGTATATGTTCGAGAAGGCATAGCAGAAAGTGAAGTACTTTCTATTACAGCAGCGATTGAAAGTCACTCTACACATCCTTTAGCAGAAGCGATTGTTAAATATGCAAAACATGCTTACGACATTACGATAAAAAAACCAGAAAACGTTGAAGATGTAACTGGTTTTGGATTAAAAGGAATATTAGAAAACAAATCTTATAAAATTGGTAAAGCTGATTTTATTGGAGAAGAAACAAAGACATTTCATAATGGCATTTCTGCTTCACTTGAAAAAGAGGGGAAAACTGTCGTTTATATTAGTGATGAGGATGGTATTCTTGGACTGATCGCTTTAAAAGATACCCTTCGCCAAGAAACGATAGCGGCTATTCGTGATTTGCAAAGCATTGGTGTCGAAGCAATCATGATTACTGGTGATAATGAAGAAACAGCAAAAGCAATTGCCAATGAAAGTAATATAAAAGAATATTACGCATCATGTTTACCGGAAACAAAAGTTGAAACGATAAAGCAGTTAAAAGAAAAGTACGGCATAGTCGCCATGGTTGGAGATGGTATAAACGATGCACCTGCACTCGCTACTTCTAGTATTGGTGTTGCAATGGGTGAAGGAACAGACGTAGCATTAGAGACTGCAGACGTTGTTCTTATGAAAAACGAATTATCTCGTCTCTCTCAAGCAATCCGTTTATCAAAACGAATGAACCGTATTGTGAGGCAAAACGTTATCTTCTCTTTAGCTGTCATTGCAATGCTGATTTGTTCTAATTTCTTGCAGTTTTTAGCTCTTCCATTCGGTGTTATTGGACACGAAGGAAGTACCATTCTTGTAATCTTGAATGGCTTACGATTATTAAAAGGAAATAAGTAACGGGTCCCTGATAAAGGACCCGTTTTTTTTTAATGGTAGCTATTGTGACCGTTCGCACTACTGCTCGTTTTATGCTTTGGATGCGAACTGCTCTTTTGTTTATTATTACTTTTATTATTGTGGTTCTTTTTATTATTACTCATGAAATATCCCCCCTGTTCCCTTTTATTATGGAACAAGAGCTCATTTTTCATTACGGGAATTATTGTCACCCGTTCTATAATGATGGAGTAAACCATTAATTTCACCGCCAAGTAAAATTACCCACGCAGTTAAGTAAAACCATAACATTAAAATAATGATACCACCGAGACCACCATATGTATTAGCGTAATTTGCAAATTTATCTACATAATAGGCAAATGAGTACGATACCACAATCCATCCTACAGTAGCAAATATTGCTCCCGATATGACTTCTCTTCGCTTTAATTTCCGATCAGGCGCAAATGTATATAAAAAGCTAAACAAAGCGATTAAGACAAAGAAACTTGCTACTAAACGCGTAATACTCCAAACATAAGAAAAACTATCCGATAAACCAATTGCTTTAAACACGGCTGCCCCAATCACTTGTCCAAATACTGGGACGATTAGTGCAAACACAATCATAAAAATTATCGCTAACGTGAACACGATAGATAAAGCTCTTGTTTTAATAAAAGAACGGGTTTCTGTTACATCATAAGCACGGTTAAAAGCGTTCATAACCGCATTCACCCCGTTTGAAGCAAACCATAACATCGATAGTAAACCGAATGATAATAAACCACCATTTTGTTCGTTTACAACTTTATCTACGTTTACTTCAATTAAATTCATCGCATCTTCTGGTACGTACGGTTCTAATAAATTGAGCACACTTTCTGTTTGAAGGTCAATAAAGCCAAGAAGCGTAATTAAGAAAACAAGCCCAGGGAAAATCGCAAGCAAGAAGAAATAAGCGAGCTGTGCTGCTAAGCCCGCTACATCATCGCGCATCGTCCGGTCATATAAATCTTTCCCAAACGAAAAAGTGCGATTTCTTTTTGCTTTTTCTAGAAATTTCCTCATATTTTTTAGACGCTTTTCTTCTCTTCTTTATTTTGCTTTAGCTCAATGTATGCTTCAGTTTTTTTTTCCTCTGCATTTGAGTCTTTCATAAATAATTCACGCGCTTCTTTCATACCACCATCTTCAGCTACCACTGGCTCTTCTTCTGCTTTAAGCTCATCTACCTTTGGAGATACAGCTTGAATTTCAATCGTTTCCGGCTTTTCTACTGGCACGATTTTTTTCTTACTAAAAATTTCTTTCGTTTCTTTTAACGTTTCTACAACAGACGGCGTCAATTTTTTGATTTCTGCTACTTTCGCTTTCACTACATTAAAATCAGCAAGTTCGCGTCCTTTATCTGTAACAGTTTGCACTTTTTCTTTTATCTTCGAATTTTCACCAATTTCAATCATCTTTGTTTTTGCTTTTTCTGCCGTGTTTTTTACTTTTTCACGGTTTTCTTTCTTTAACATAGATACAGCTACACCTGCAGCTACACCAATCGCAATGTTTCGAGCAATATTATTTTTCTTTGCCATATTCCTTCACCCTTTCATTTCTTATATTAGAAAGTATTACTTTCTAAGCTTCCTCATATTCCTTGTTCATTTCGAATGAAAGCTACTAGCTTTGCACACCCTTCTGTTACAAGGTCATACACTTCTTGGAAGTTCCCTGTAAAGTAAGGGTCAGGAACGTCTGTCCAGCCACCGTCTGGAACAAAATCGGACAGTCTACCAATATAGCCTCCAGTTTTACCAAAACTTTTTAAATCCGCTATATTCTTGTTGTCCATGGCAATAATATAATCAAACTTTGTTAAGTCTTCTTTTTCTACTTGCCGTGCTTTAATTCCTTCAAAAGAGACTTCATTTTCTTTTAAAATTTTTTTTGTTCCTTTATGTGGTGGATGACCAATATGCCAATCTCCAGTTCCTGCAGAATCAATGACAATTTTCTCTTCGAGTCCCTCTTTTACGACAAAATCTCGAAAAATTGCTTCTGCCATTGGAGAACGACAAATATTCCCAAGACAAACAAACAATACTCGGACCATATTTTTGTCTCTTCCCTTCTTGGTGCATTTCTTAATATATATCTATAGTATAAACAACCAATTATTAATTATAAAGGAAATCCCTACTAATTTAATAGGATTGAAAAGTTTCATTAACGAAAATGATAAAAAAATGTTAAGATAGCCTTATGTTATTTTAAAGGGGGACACTTCGGTGGATTTATCCGTAAAATCAGAAGTAAACGTTGAATATATGGTAGAAGCTATTAAAGAAAAATTACGCATGGTTAATGCTGGAGCAATGAGAGCTGCTAGTTTTAACGAAGAAATGTACGAGGACTTACGTGACATTTATGAGCACGTTATGAAACGTGAAACATTCAGTATTAGTGAAATGCAAGCTATTACTGAGGAATTAGGTACATTAATTAAAAAATGACAAAGAGCCTCACGTATTCGAGGCTCTTTTAATTTCAACAAATTCATGACAACTCTTCTCTTTTCCTCCTCACATTCTAAATTACTGTACAATGAAAGTAGAACCTCACCTTAGATTTTTTCTCCATACATACTACTCTAAAAAAATTGCCACACTACCATTGCTAACTGTTTTTACTGGAGGTGCTTACTTATGAGCAAGTGGTACAGTAAGACGAAAAATCAAACATTAATCGACCTAGAAACAAATGAACAACACGGTTTAACAGATAAAATCGTAAATGAACGTTTAAAGCAATATGGTTCTAATGAATTAGCTACCAAGCAAAAACGTACTTTATGGCAGCGCGTTTTCGCCCAAATTAATGACGTCCTCGTATATGTCCTTATTATCGCTTCCCTTATTTCCGCCTTTGTAGGTGAATGGGCCGATGCAAGTATTATCGCGCTCGTTGTAGTTTTAAATGCTGTTATTGGTGTAATCCAAGAATCGAAAGCGGAACAGGCTTTAGAAGCATTGAAAAAGATGGCAACACCTAAAGCTATCGTAAAGCGAGATGGTGAACTAAAAGAGATTCCATCTGAGCACGTCGTTCCAGGTGATATTGTTATGCTTGATGCTGGGCGGTATATCCCCTGCGATTTACGACTTATCGAAACTGCGAATTTAAAAATTGAAGAATCTGCTCTAACTGGTGAATCTGTCCCTGTCGATAAAGATGCAGTCTACCACCCTTCCATGCAAAATGATGAGCAAGTACCATTAGGTGATCAAAAAAACATGGCCTTTATGTCGACGCTAGTAACATACGGACGTGGCGTCGGCGTTGCTGTTGAAACTGGGATGAACTCACAAATTGGCAAGATCGCTACCCTTTTACATGAAGCAGACGATGATATGACACCACTTCAAAAAAGCTTAGCACAAGTAGGAAAATATTTAGGATTTGTCGCTGTAGCTATTTGCACTACTATGTTTCTCATCGGTTTTTTACAGGGCCGGGATACGTTAGAAATGTTTATGACCGCAATTAGTTTAGCTGTTGCAGCCATTCCAGAAGGCTTACCAGCTATCGTTTCCATCGTTCTTGCAATTGGTGTTCAGCGTATGATTAAACAAAACGTTATCATTCGTAAACTACCAGCTGTTGAAGCTCTCGGTTCTGTCACAATTATTTGTTCAGATAAAACAGGTACATTAACTCAAAATAAAATGACCGTTACTCACTTTTATAGTGATCGCACATACGACCAGCTAGAAAATTTGAATGTAAATAATGATGCACACCGTCTATTATTAGAAAATATGGTTTTATGCAACGATGCCTCTTACGGTGCCGACTCACAAACAGGGGATCCTACAGAAATTGCCCTTCTTGTTGCCGGAAGCTCTTTTAACATTCAAAAAGATCATTTAGAAAATAAACATGAACGTGTTAACGAATTGCCTTTCGATTCTGATCGTAAAATGATGTCAACTGTACATACGTACGATGAAGGCTACTATAGCATGACGAAGGGTGCTATTGATAAACTTTTACCTCACTGTACCCATATCTTTATAAATAATAAACTTGAGGTCCTAAAAGATTCTGATAAAAATCAAATATTAGAAGCTGCCGGGTCAATGTCGCAAGAAGCCTTAAGAGTACTTTCATTCGCATATAAACGATACGATTTAAACGATATGGATATAAATCATCTCGAAGAAAATCTCATCTTTATCGGTCTTGTCGGTATGATTGATCCACCACGTACAGAAGTAAAAGATTCAATTACAGAATGTAAAAAGGCTGGTATTCGCACAGTTATGATTACGGGTGATCATAAGGATACCGCCTTTGCAATTGCCAAAGAACTTGGCATTGCTGAAGAAATATCTGAAATCATGATTGGAACTGAATTAGATACCATTCCAGATACAGAACTAGCAAGTAAAATTAATCACTTAAATGTATTCGCTAGGGTCTCTCCAGAACATAAAGTGAAGATTATAAAAGCATTACGTGCTAAAGGAAATATCGTTTCCATGACTGGTGACGGTGTAAATGATGCTCCATCTTTAAAACAAGCAGACGTTGGAGTAGCAATGGGAATTACAGGAACAGATGTCGCAAAAGGCGCAGCAGATGTAGTTTTAACAGACGATAACTTCTCATCTATTGTGAAAGCTGTTGAAGAAGGAAGAAATATTTATCGTAATATTAAAAAGTCTATTCTCTTCCTACTCTCTTGTAACTTCGGCGAAATTATAGCTCTCTTTTTAGCTATTTTACTCGGCTGGGCAACACCACTACGCCCTATTCACATTTTGTGGGTAAATTTAATTACAGATACACTGCCTGCATTATCACTCGGTGTTGATCCTGAAGATCCAGATGTGATGAAGGAAAAACCACGACATGCGAAAGAAAGCTTATTTAGCGGCAGCGTTCCTTTTCTTATTTTCAATGGGGTTGTAATTGGACTTCTTACTTTAACAGCCTTTATCGTTGGGGCAAAGCTCTATACAGGAGATACAAATTTATTTCCTCTCTTCCCAGATCAAATTGATGAAGACGCTCTATTACACGCCCAAACGATGGCATTTGTCGTTCTTAGTTTTTCTCAACTCGTTCATTCATTTAACTTACGTTCAAGAACGAAATCAATTTTTTCAATTGGGATATTTACAAATAAATATTTAGTCTTCTCATTTCTAATCGGTGTTCTTATGCAAGTGTGTATCATCTCCATCCCACCTCTTGCCAATATATTTGGTGTGCATGCATTAACAATGCGAGATTGGGGATTTGTTCTCTTGTTAAGTATCATTCCGCTTGTTGTGAATGAAATCATTAAATTAGTTAAGAGAAACTAAAAGGCAATGAGGACTGTTCCTCATTGCCTTTTCTTTATCCTTGTAATTCTTTTTTGATGTTCTCTGTTAATGTAGCCATGCGCTTGCGGCTTTCTTCACGCTCACGTTTATTTTGCTCTTCAATTTGTTGTGTTTCTTGCATACCTCTTGAAATAATGTTCCAAGTTTCCTCAAGTGTTTCCATCTTAATACTAGAAGAACCTGATAATCTCGCTACTTCCACACTTTGAGTTGCGATATTTTGTGCATTTTTCTTAAGTAATTCATTTGTACGGCGATCAAGTTCAGCCATAGAGTCCGCAACAAGCTTTTGACGTTTCGCATTTACCGCTTGAATGATACCATTTTTAAAGATAGGAATCGTTGTAATAAATGCCGTATTGATTTTACCGATTAATTTATTGTTACCGCGTTGAATCATACGAATTTGTGGTGCTGTTAATAGAGCAACCATACGAGCTTTTTCTAAATCATCAATACGTTGTTCTAAAATTTCAACAGAGTTTTTAAGCGATTCTAATTCAATACCCGCCAACTGATCATTATTACGTATGCGCTCTTCGTACATCGGAACTAACTCTGTATTTAAACGCTCTAATAACATTTCCCCAGCTACTACGTATTTTTCTAAGTCTAAATAATACTTTAAGTTTTGCTCATATAAACCATCTAACGTACCAATTGATTTTTTCATTTCATCTTGATACTTCGTAATTTCTACGTATACTTTATCCATCTCGCGACCCATCGTCTGATACTTACTAAAGATTTGTTCAATCATTTTATCTGCTTTTTTGAACATACGTGAGAAGAAACCACTTTTCTCTTCCGCAAAGTCTTTACTATCAAATCTGTCCATAATTTTACCGAGCTGCTTTAATAATTCACCTGAGTCTTCTACTTTCGATAAAGACATTGTATGTAAAATTTGATCAGCGAAACGTGAAATTTCCATAGAAGGTTCTTTTCCGAGTTCAATTAATTCTAATTGATCTTTAATATCTACTGCGTTATAAATACGTTGCACTTCTGCATCTTGTCTAAGTTGCAAGCGAACATCTTGTGCGGTTTGCTCATTCAATTCTGTTTTCGAATCTAGTACGACTGGGTTATTCATATGGTATTCTCCCTTTCCTTATAAAAATGGACGAAATAGTCCTTTTATTGTTTGTGATAAATTTTTATAGGCTGATGAACCATGAAATTCAAGATCGAAATTAACTTCTTCAAGCCAATGTGAATCAAATGCTCCTGATTGAATATACGGTTCAATATCGTTTCTCCCCGTTGGATTAAAGTGGAATACATCTACTCCAATTTGATTTAAAAATAGTAATAACACAGCATCAGAACGACTTAATTCTCCGCTCTTCTCATTATTAAATATAACAATTTTCGGTACTTCTTGCGAATAATCAAATTTCTCAAGCTGCTCTAAAATGTTCGGTGGTATTTGAGAGAGTTGTGCGAAAACATACAGTGCTACATCTTGTTTCGTCTCTTTCGCAATTGGTTTACACATTTCACTTTCGCACGTATGGATCATTGCTTCTGCAATACCATGTTGTAATCCTTCTGGTAAACGCTTATGTGGCCACCAATGGCTGTTCATAATTAAATCCGGATGTAACTTCCCTGCGCGGTCCAATGCATCTCGATAATGATATTGGAAATTCGCTTTTTGTTCTTTCGTAAACGGGAATGTATTAATCAAGAAACTGTTATCAAATGATGTAACAGCCTTTAATCGCTGAAAATATTCTTTATCATTCTTTGAAACACCTGATATTTTTGCAAATAAAGAAGGAATATAAATATGCTTATTTTCAACAAAGAATGTTGGACGTACAAATGCCTTTTCTTTCGTAATTAAAAAGAGTTCATCGTACGTCGTTTTGAGCGTACGGGCTACAGGTGTATACGAACGGAATTGCCACGGTTTATATAATAATGAATTATCGTGGTGAAGTACTTGCTCGATTTCTTTTGAAGCTTGATAAGCTACCGTTGCGACGCGTTCACGACGCCGATCAGGAAATGGTTCCAATGAAATACGGCCTGAATGAGATACGACAAAGGTCTTTCCTTCCTCATCTACACTCTCAAATCCATCTTTTCCTTCTGGGTGATAATAAAGCACATCGCAACCGAGCATAATAAGAAAGTATAAGAAATATATACGGCTCTCCGTCGCATCACCGTACCAAACGACACGCGGCATTTGTTTCTTATAATTAATCGTAGAGAACCACTTCGCTACGTAATTTTCACTTAATTTAATCATATCGATTAAGAAACGCCGGAATCCTTCTGTTTTTAAAGATTGATTATGTTGTTTCTCATACAATTTCAATACAGAAATAAACGTCGTATGTATATAATGCTGTAAATCAGGATTGTCTACTTGCGGTAATAGTTGTTTTCCAGACAAATGTGCTACAAGCCTATTTACTGTAAGTCCATTCGGCGCTTCTTGATGTAATGCAAAAACTTCTTGAATATGGCGCAGTTTTTCGGGATCAATCACCTTATTTAAATTTTGTTCATGCAAAACCTCGATCCCTTTTGCTTCATTATAATCAAATAGTTCATTGAAATATTCATCTACATCATTCGGAACACCAAGAATGCGACTTGCTATGTAACTAAATTTCATCTCATTCTCTGTCAGTTCATATTGTGGGCGTTTTTCTAAAAGCGCTTCAAATTGCTTTAAATCTGATTCATCTTTTAATGCACATGGTTGAAGTGTAAAACGTGAAAACACAACAGTTCACCTCCAAAAACATTTACGTTTTTTATAAAGTCTCTCTTCTATTATAAACTATTTTTAGTTATAAAAAATGGGCGCTCGCATAACGAGCAAACCCATTTCAATTATTTATGTTCATTTTTAGTAGCTGCAACTTCTTCTTTAGCTTGTCCAGAATTCTTCATGTAGTGAAGTATAAATGTTGCTCCAAACGCTATAACTAAAATAATAAAGAACAGCATATGACTTACTTCAATATGAACGACAGACAGTAGCATTTTTGCTGCAATAATTAAGATTAAAATATATGCTGTCGTTTCAAGTTCTGGAATACGCTCTAACAATTTTAAGAATACGCCAGCGATACCGCGCATCATTAAAATACCGAGCATTCCACCTAATAGTAAAATCCAAACTTCATTCGATACACCAAATGCAGCAAGTACACTATCTACAGAGAACGCAATATCCATTAACTCAACCATCGCAACCGTTCCCCAGAAGACACCAAACATTCTGAAGAGAATACTATTTTGGTTCATACCATGAGCTTCCTCTTCTTCTGCATTACCTTTTCGTTTATCAATGAAGTATTTAATTGATAGCCAAGCTAAGTAAAGTGCACCTAACACTTTTACCCATGCTAATTTAATTAAGAACATTCCGATTCCAATTGCAATAAAACGAAATACATAAGCTCCAATAAGTCCATAGAATAATGCTTTTTTTCGTTTTTCTTCTGGAAGATGTTTTACCATTACCGCTAACACAAGTGCATTGTCAGCAGATAATAACCCTTCAAGTACAACAAGTGTACCTATTAACCCCCAAGATACTGGATCTTGTAACACTTTAATCCACATGTCCAAGTCGAAAAACTGAGCATACGTATCAAGGATTCCTTGCAAAATACTCATCTTACCTTTATCCCCTATTCTTTGCTAGATTTATAGAAAGGTCAAAAAAAGGAAACGAATGTCGTTTCCCTTCTTATGCATCCAAGCCATACGCTTTTACAAGCGCACCTAATCCACCTTGGAATCCGCTTCCTACTGCACTAAACTTCCACTGTCCATTATGACGATATAATTCACAAAAGACAACTGCTGTTTCAATGGAGAAATCTTCCCCTAAATCAAAACGAAGAACTTCTTCGTTTGTTTCTTCATTTGCTAAACGAACGAATGCATTTGCAACCTGTCCAAAGTTTTGATTACGGCCTTCACCATCATAAATTGTAACTGTAATAGCAATTTTATGAACATCTGCTGGAACCTTTTTCAAATCGACAACAAGTTGCTCATCATCACCGTCACCTGCACCTGTACGGTTATCTCCTGTATGTAAAACTGATTCACAAGGAGACTGTAAATTATTATAGAAAATAAAATCAGTCTCCTTCGTACATTTCCCGTTCGCATCTAATAAAAAGGCAGATGCATCTAAATCAAAATCAGATCCACCATCATAAGATTTAATATCCCATCCAAGACCAATTACTGCTCTTGATAAACCTGGGCTTGTTTTAGCTAAATCTATTTTCTGTCCTTTTTGCAATTGAATAACCATATATATTCACCTCTATATTTTAATTTTTAAAAATATATCCATCAGTAAATACGCGTTTCACTGATGGATATATAAATCTATTACTCTACATCTAAACCAAAGTTATTACATAGAGAACCTAATCCACCTTGGAATCCACTTCCGATTGCATTGAATTTCCATTCACCTGCGTGACGGTATAATTCGCTTACTACTACAGCTGTTTCAATAGAGAAATCTTCTCCTAAATCGTAACGAATTAATTCTGCATTCTTTTCTTCATCCATAATACGTACGAAAGAATTAGAAACTTGTCCGAAGTTTTGGCTGCGGCCTTCTCCATCATAAATTGTAATTGTGAAACAAATACGCTCAATGTTAGCAGGAACATTTTTTAAGTCTATTTTAATTGTTTCATCGTCGCCTTCACCTTCGCCTGTACGGTTATCTCCTAAATGCTCTACAGCACCATTCGCACCTTTTGGATTATTATAGAAGACGAAATCCTCTGCTCCTGAAACTTTACCGTTAGCACCTACTAAGAAGATACTAACATCTAAATCGAAATCGTTTTGTCCATCATAACGATTCGTATCCCAACCAAGTCCTACAAGAACTTTCGAAAGACCTGGATTTGTTTTTGTTAAGTCTACCTTTTGTCCTTTTTTCAATGAAATAGATGCCATATTATACTATTCCTCCTTGGTTTATTTTATTGGTAACGTGATACAATCTCACTTAAGTTTTTATCTTGTGTTCCTTCTCCCACTGCTGAAAACTTCCATTCGTTTCCATGTCGGTACATTTCACCTGCAATTAAAGTCATTTTGCCAGCATAATTATCTGACAAGTTATAACGCGCTAATTCTTCACCTGTTTGTGGGTTTTGAATACGAATATATGCATTGCGAATCATCCCAAAATCTTGACGACGATTTACACAGTCATAAATATTTACAACGAATACTAGACGATTAATACGGCTCGGAACTTTATGTAATTCTACGAAAATTGTTTCGTCGTCACCAGCGCCTTCACCTGTTAAATTATCTCCTGAATGAATGATACTACCACAAGTAGAAAGTTTGTTGCCGAAGTAAACTAAATCATTTTTGTTTAAAAAACGATCCCCTTCTAACATAACAACTGATGCATCACAATCTACATTTGGTTTACTTCCAAATAATGAAGACAGAAATCCACCTGATTGCCCAATTGGATCCCAGCCTAAGCCAACCTGCATTTTCGCTACTCTAGGTTGTCCTTTCGTTAAATCAATCTTTTGTCCTTTTTCTAAAATAATAGGCATGAAGTTTCTTCCTTTCTACAAAGCATTTTCCAACTCGGAAAACATTGTATTCTTCTCTTATATTGTAGCATTATTTATCTAATGAGAAAAAGGATAAATTCTCAATTATATGAAAACAGATACTATATTTATTTATACTGATGTAATAAGTGGTAAATAGAGCCAATCATTCCTGCACAATTACCGCTTTGCGCAAGTTTAATCTCACAATTACTATAAATCTCTTGATTTAAGTATGTTCCTATCTCTTCCTTCACTTCATTTAAGAAATCATCGCCTCTTTCAGTAATTCCCCCACCAATAATAATCATTTTCGGATTAAAAATATAAGCAAGATTGCTAATACCAATCGCCAAATGTTTAAAGAAAATCTTCACGGCTTGAGTAACACCGCTATCACCCTTATCATATAATTCGAAAATTATTTTACCATCCCACTCCTTTTTACCTTTATATCTTCGTACAAGATGAATTAATCCCGAAATTGAGGCAACCTCCTCAAAAGTTTTCCCTTCTATTAACATGTTCCCCCATTCCCCAGCGCCAAACAAATGTCCACGGTATAACTCTCCATTTATAACAATTGCTCCACCAATGCCCGTTCCAAGCGTAAGCATAATAAAATCGCTTTCTCCCCTCCCTGTACCTTTCCATTTCTCTCCTAAGGCTGCACAATTAACATCATTTTCAATAGATACAGGAACTTTTAATACTTCTTGTAATCTCTCAACAATAGAAATATTAGCATAACGCGGAATATGATCCACACCTCCCGTTATAACTCCTTTATCAATATCAACAATTCCCGCTGTACTAATACCAATTCCGGAAATAGTATATTCAGTCATTAACTTTTTTGATAAATATATAAGCTTTTGAACAATTTGTTCCCCGCCCAAGTGAATTTCTGTCGGGACCTTTTTATGTATTAGTACTACACCTATTTCTGAAACAATTCCATATTTAATTTGCGTACCACCAATATCAAATGCAATATATTCTTTCATCCGTTGCCACTTCCTCTACTGTTATGAGTGTAAATTCTCCATCACTCTACTGTCTGCAAGGAATTTACATTAACTCTTTTCTCCCTTTAGAAATACACCACCTTTTTCTATATATAGTTTTTTTTGCATAAAACTCTTTTTCCTATGAAATATTACAAAGGGGTGTATTTTAGATGGAACAATAATTTTTTCTTCAGGAGGAAAACAATGACAAAAATATTCATTTTAGCATCAACACTTTCTTTATCCTTTTTTAGCGGCTTAAATATTGGTAATGCTGCAACTGAAAACTTCAATCCAATAACAAACGCTATTGTACAAAATAACGATAATTTAGCAGAAGGTAATTCAAAAGATAATAATAAACCTCCAGGAAACAATGGTTCTCAGGACGATAGTGGTTCTGACGGCAATGGTTCTGGTGGCAACGGTTCTGACGGCAGTGGTTCTGGTGACAATGGTTCTGGTGACAATGGCTCTGGTGGCAATGGCTCTGGTGGCAATGGCTCTGGTGGCAATGGCTCCGGTGGCAACGGTTCTGGCGGCAACGGTTCTGGTGGCAGTGGTTCTGGCGGCAGTGGTTCTGACGGCAATGGCTCTGGTGGCAGTGG